>JBEHWK010000007.1:0-62483 GCA_040217795.1 Clostridiaceae bacterium | reverse complement strand
GGCAATTGCAGCGTACATAGGAGCATAGAATACAGATCGCACAACCTCATTAAGACGAACAGTTCTCAGACTTGAGGATTTTTTTGATGTACAGCCTGGTATGGTAAGCAGCAGAATAAGTGAAAGAGATACGGATAAAATGGCTTTCAGCTTTTTCATAAAAGCCTCCCATAAATATTATGGTTTATTATATGAAAGGAATAGGGTGAATGCTAATATAATACTTCTTTTATTTAATTTTATCTGCCATAACATTTCTGAAGATATGTTTAATCACACCATTAGATATACCTAAAGCACCAAGAGCTGAGAAAATTGTATTATATCTTCTTCTGAAATCTTTGAATATGGCATTTGTTTTCACACATAAATTATACTTATTTACTATAAGAAGACTCCTTCAGGTTTTTTGGTTTTATCAGCCACTGCCAAAAGGAGTCCTTTATATTTAATTAAGACATATTAATTACGCTTCTGCTTGGTAAACATCCTCAGGTTTTAAGTAACCGCTGCCTATCAGAACTTCGTTTAGATTTTGTCTGTCTACCAATGTTGGGGTAAGCAGAATTGAAGACACATCAACTACAACGCCGCTTATTTCTATTGGTTCGTTATTAGCTAATTTTATAGCTGATTCAATTGCAACTTTACCTAATTGCCTTGTATCTTTGAAAACTGTCATGGCTTGTGTTCCCTGAACTATTCTTCGGGCAGCAGCCAAATCCGCATCCTGACCTGTCACTACTACCTTGCCTGCTAAATCCTTCGTTTTAAGAGCTTCAATTGCTGCACCTGCTACAGCATCATTGGGAGCCAGTATTGCATCAATATTACTATTGACATCCAAAGTATCTTTCACAATTTTGTAAGCATTCTTAGGATCCCAGTTTTCCACCGCTTTATCTGTAACTATCCTTATATCACCTTTATCAACTAATGGCTGTATATATTCCATTGCACCGTCCCTGTAAAACTTTGAATTTCTGTCCTTGGGATCTCCTGTCAGGATAATATACCTCCCCTGTGGGACATTCCTGGTAATATACCGTCCCTGAAGTTCTCCCACCACAGTATTATTAAAGGATACATATAAATCTACATCACTGTTTTCTATAATTCTGTCATATGCTATTACCTTAATTCCTTTCTTCTTAACTTTTTCAAATGTAGCCGATGCAGCTGTTGAATCTACAGGTGCCAAAATTAAAATATTTATACCTTGTGATACCAGCTCATCTACCTGAGAATCCTGCTTTGCCGCATCGGTATCAGCATTCGTCACCTTTATGGCAACTCCTTTTTCAGCAGCATACTTTTCCATAGTTTCCCTATCCCTTACCCATCTGACTTCCCTTTGAGTAGGCAAAGATAACCCTATCACTAAGTTCTGTCTTATTCTAACTTCATTTATAAAATCACTGCCAAAGTTATATCGTGGCGGCAATGATGTTTTTTGTATGTTAAAAAAATCCTTCTTTACATAGTAAATTGGTACATAAATATAACAAATCGGTACATTAAAAATATCTGGAATTGATTGATACATATTAACCACCTGTTTAATTATTCGTATAATAATTAAATTATTCAAATTATATGCGTTTATTTCCATTTGTTTTTATTATTATTGTTTTTCGGTTGTCCCTAGGGTTTAAAAAGTTCAGCAGGAGTATAATATCCGCTTCCTACAAGAACCTTAGATAAATTAAATTTATCTACAATTATTGGTGTCAGCAGAATTGAAGACATGTCGACTGCAAGACCATTTATTTCTGTTGGTTTCTTATTAGCTAAATTTATAGCTGATTCAATTGCAACTTTACTTAATTGCCTTGTATCTTTGAAAACTGTCATGGCTTGTGTTCCCTGAATTATTCTTCGAACTGCAGCCAAATCTGCATCCTGACCTGTCACTACTACCTTGCCTGCCAATCCCTTGGTTTTTAAAGCGTCAATTGCTGCCCCCGCTACAGCGTCGTTTGGAGCCAGTATTGCATCTATTTTATTGTTATTGGCAATTAAAGCATCCTGTACAATTTTGTACGCATTCTTTGGATCCCAGTTTTCCACTGCTTTATCTGTAATTATCTTAATATCACCTTTATCAGCTAAAGGTTGTATAAATTCCATTGCGCCATCCTTGTAAAACTTAGAATTCCTATCCTTTGGGTCGCCTGACATAATGATATAATTTCCCCTTGGAACGTGCCTGGTAAGATACCGACCTTGAAGTTCTCCCACCACAGTGCTGTTGAAAGATACAAATAAATCCTCATTACCGTTTTTTACAAATCTTTCATAAATTATTACTTTTATTCCTGCATCATGAGCTTTTTGAATTATAGATGATGCAGTTTCTGAATTTACAGGAGCCAAGATTAAAGTATCTATCCCTTGTGATATCATGTTATCTACCTGAGAAGCCTGCTTCACTTCATCAGTGTCAGCATTTTGAATCTTTACGTTAATTCCTTTTTCTTTGGCATAGTTTTCCATGGTTTCTTTATCCCTGATCCACCTGCTTTCTCTCAGGGTAGGTAAAGATATTCCAACAACTAGTTTTTTACGCATTGTAAATTCATTTATGGAATAATTATCAGAAAAATGTTCATGTGATAGTGCAGTATTTATGTTGAAAATATCATCTTTCTCGTAAAAAACAGGGACATAAAAAATATATGGTATTAATTGATACATAACTACCGCCTGCCTAATTACTCGTATAATACTTAACTTATTCAGTTCATGCGTGTTTATTTCCATTTACTTTATAATATTATTTCTGCAGACTAAATAATGAACAAAATGAAAAGAATATAAAAATAAATATAAAGTAGAAAGGATTAAAATAGAGTTTTCTGATATATATAATTAAGAATTTTACTATAATTGTTTATAATACATTCCTCAAATTTGCAGATACTATATAGAAAGCATTAATGTTCTTACATTGTGGGGAATGTAAAAGAATTTTTGCTTTCTATATAAAAGAGAGGAGGAATTATTATGGATAATGATAAGGTTAAAGACACAAATATGAAAATACCTATCGAAAAACATGAAACTGCAGCCTGGGATGATACTAAAGATACTAAACCAGTTTCAGGTGTTGCAATACCAAGTGAACTTGGTGTAAAGAATGCAAAAGAATATGTAGACAGGAATGAAAAATAAATCTCATATGAATGAATAAAGAGGGCTGTTCTTCAATGAACAGCCCTTCTTATTATAGTTAATACTGCATTTCTACAAGTCTCTTGTAGAAATCATATCTGTCAAAAGCATTCTCTTCTGACAATTTGAACATTTCTTCAACACTTTCTGGGAAAATATTCTTCAGAGAAGCGTAACGTATTTCTCCATTGATGAAATCCCTGTATGGTTCCTTAGGTTCCTTAGAATCTAAGATAAATGGATTCTTTCCTTCTTTCTTTAACATCGGATTGTATCTGTACAGATGCCAATAACCAGATTCAACAGCTTTCTTCTCTTCAGCCATACTGGTTCCCATACCAGTTTTTATTCCATGGCTGATACAAGGAGCATATGCTATTATAAGAGAAGGACCCTTGTAAGCTTCAGCTTCTGCAATAGCTTTTATGGTATGATTCATATTTGCTCCCATTGATATCTGGGTTACATAAACGTAACCATAACTCATAGCCATTAGCCCCAGGTCTTTCTTTCTCATCTTTTTGCCTCCGGCAGCAAATTTGGCAACTGCACCTGTAGGTGTTGATTTTGATGACTGACCGCCGGTATTTGAATATATTTCGGTATCCAGTACGAATATATTTACATCAGAACCCAGGGATAAAACCTGATCCAATCCGCCAAAACCTATATCATATGCCCATCCGTCTCCACCGATAAACCAGTGGGACTTCTTGATGAGATAGTCTTTTTTATCCATTATCTCTTTTAAAACTTTATTATCATTCAGGTTTTCTTTGTTAAGAAGCTGTAATATTTTTGCAGTAGATGATTTTGAGGCATCAGCGTCATCAATTCCTTCCAGCCACTCACCAAAGGCTTCCTTCAGTTCCGCATTTATATCCATGGTTAAAGCCTGACTCATCAGTTCGGCAAGTCTTTCTCTCATTTGTTTGACAGCCAGGAACATTCCATATCCGTATTCAGCATTGTCTTCAAATAATGAATTACCCCAGGAAGGTCCTTTGCCAAAGTTGTTGGTGGAATAAGCTATAGCTGGTGCGCTTGCTCCCCAGATTGAAGAACATCCTGTAGCGTTGGCAATCATCATTCTGTCTCCATAAAGCTGAGTTAATAGTTTGATGTATGGTGTTTCACCGCAACCAGGGCAGGCACCGTTGAATTCCAATAAAGGTCTTGCAAATTGACTGCCTTTTACTGTATGAAGATCCATTATTCCTTCTTTTGGAATAACAGAAAGTGCATATTCAAAATTATCAGCCTGCTCATTGATTTCCTCTTCTGCAGGCTTCATAATAAGAGCTTTACCCGGAGCAGGGCATATGTCTGCACAGTTTCCGCAGCCAGTACAATCAAGAGGACTTATCTGTATACGATAATGATATTTTTCGATTTCTCCTTTACCTGCAGGCTTTTTAGTAAAGAAAGTATCCGGTGCTTTTTCTTTTTCCTGATCATCCAGAAGCAATGCTCTTATAACAGAATGAGGGCAAATATATGCACATTGGTTGCATTGAATACATTTATCAATCTGCCATTCAGGAACTTTCACGGCAATTCCGCGTTTTTCATAGGCTGTTACACCTAAAGGGAATGTTCCATCTTCCATTCCATTAAATGCACTGACTGGAAGTTCATCACCTTGATGTCTTGCCATAGGTCTTTCAATGTTATTAATGAAATCAGGCAGTTTTTTCTTTTTAGATTGCGTATCTTCTGCATTTGCCCAATTTGAAGGAACATTGATCTTGTGCGCAGCTGAAGCTCCGCGGTCAATGGCTGCAATATTTGCATCTACTATATTTCTGCCCTTTTTGCCATAAACCTTTTCCACAGATGTTTTTAAGTATCCCAATGCCTGATCTATTGGTATTATATTGGCCAATTTAAAAAATGCAGACTGCATTACCATGTTAATCCTGTTCCCCAACCCAACTTCCTGAGAAATTGATACAGCATCAACTGTATAGAATTCTATATTGTTTTGTGCTATATATTTTTTCATCTTAGCAGGAAGTTTTTCTTCAAGTTCAGCATCTGTCCAGGGACAATTCAAAACAAAAGTTCCGTTCTTTTTTAATCCTTTCAGAACATCTAAGTTATATATGAATGATTTATTATGACAGGCTACGTAGTCTGCTTCATAAACCAGATAAGGAGACTTTATTGGTTTGCTGCCGAATCTTAGATGAGAAACAGTGCTGCCCCCTGACTTCTTGCTGTCATAGGAGAAGTAAGCCTGTGAATAAAGGTCTGTATTGTCACCTATGATTTTAATGGCGGTTTTGTTTGCGCCTATAGTTCCGTCAGATCCAAGTCCATAAAATTTACATCTTATAGTGCCTTCAGGTGTAGTTTCAATTGGCTCAGCTTCCGGAAGTGATGTGTTAGTGACGTCATCAACAATTCCGATAGTGAATCTGTTTTTTGGCTGATCCTGTTTGAGATTATTGAATACTGCCAAAATCTGTGAAGGGCGGGTATCTTTAGAAGCTAAACCATATCTGCCGCCAACGATTACGGGTTTTTCCGGGCTGTTATAAAGTACTTGCAGAACATCAAGGTATAATGGTTCTCCCACTGACCCCGGTTCCTTTGTTCTGTCAAGCACAGCAATTTTCTTTACAGTCTTTGGAAGTACCTTGTTAAAATAATTGCTGCAGAAAGGTCGATACAGATGTACTTTAATCACACCAACTTTTTCACCTTTTTTTATAAGGTAATCAACTGTTTCTTCAACAGTGTCACATACTGATCCCATGGCAACTATTATGTTCTCAGCATCCGGAGATCCGTAGTAATCGAAAGGATGATAAATTCTTCCGGTTAGTTTTTCTATTTCTCTCATATAGTTTTCCACTATATCAGGAACTGCCTGATAAAATTTGTTCTGAGCTTCTCTCCCCTGGAAGTAAATATCAGGATTTTGAGCGGTTCCTTTTACTGTAGGATGCTCAGGATTAAGTGCCCTGTTTCTGAAGTTCTGAATTTCCTGATAATCCACAAGTTTTGCAACATCTTCATAATCTATAACTTCGATCTTCTGTATCTCATGGGAAGTCCTGAATCCGTCAAAAAAGTGCAGGAACGGTATTCTGGATTTAATGGCAGCCAAGTGAGCTACATTAGATAAATCCATTACTTCCTGAACGCTTGAGGATGCCAGGAGGGCAAATCCTGTCTGCCTTGTTGCCATAACATCCTGATGATCACCAAAAATAGACAGTGCATGAGTTGCAATAGCTCTTGCGGTTACATGTAATACTCCTGGTAGAAGCTCTCCTGCAATTTTGTACATATTTGGAATCATTAAAAGCAATCCCTGGGAAGATGTATATGTAGTTGTCAGTGCTCCTGCTGCCAGGGAACCGTGAACAGCTCCGGCAGCCCCAGCTTCAGACTGCATCTCAACAATTTTCACTGGCTGTCCGAATATATTTTTTTTTCCATGCGCTGACCAATCATCAACACTTTCAGCCATAGGCGTAGATGGTGTAATCGGGAAAATAGCAGTTACTTCAGTGAAAGCATAAGAGGCTTCAGCAGCAGCCTGATTTCCATCCATGGTTTTCATTTTTTTTGCCATAAAAAATCCTCCTTATAAAAATAAATGTATAACATTACTATATTATTTACTGATATTTGCTAAAGAATGCAATTTTATTGAATATTTTAATTTATTTAAAGGTGTAATCCACAATAAATTAAAAATATTGAAAGATGCACCAAATGAATAAAAATATTCTTGTTATATTTAAAATAATCAGAGGCAAAATATGTTTGTAAATCGAATTTTTAAAAAACTTTGATTTATAGGAAAAAAGGATGAAAGGGAGAATGAAATTATGAATACTAACAATAAGGATTTAGAACAAGCAAAGATGTTAAACCAACAAGCAAGACAAAGTGCGCATTCAAACTCATCTTTTACTTCAGGGGTCTCTGGTTCCGCTAATCAAACTGATTTTGAAGAAGTAAAAAGATTAAATGCTCAAGCAAAACAAGGATATTCAAATTCATCCTCTTCTCAATCATTTACTTCAGGTGTCTCTGGTTCAGGATTCTCTGGCTCAGGTGCCCTTGGGTCAACTGAAAGTGAGATACAAGAAATAAAAAATTTAAATGCTCAATCAAGACAAAATAAAAGCCAGTAAAAACAATAAACTACTCAGGCAGAAATGCCTGAGTGGTTTTTTTCAGTATCATATAGCTGTTTAAAAGATAATTTTCAAGAAATTATTTTGATGATATGATATTAGTAAAGACATAGCTGAAATATTCAAGATGATTCTCAAAAAATGTAAACAATTCCAAATGAAATAACTTATAAGAGGAGGGCATCCGAAAATGAAACCTATTGATCAACTAACAGTGAACAATATACGAATTTTGTCAGCTGAGATGGTACAAAAAGCAAATTCAGGACATCCTGGTCTGCCAATGGGAGCAGCCCCGATAGCCTATGCTTTATGGGCTAGAAACATGAAACACAATCCATATAACCCTCAATGGATAGGGAGAGACCGGTTTGTGCTTTCAGCAGGGCATGGATCAGCATTAATATATTCATTGCTCCATCTCTTTAACTATGAGTTAAAAATGGAGGACTTGAAGAATTTTCGCCAATGGGATAGCAAAACCCCAGGTCATCCGGAGTACGGTCATACAGTAGGAGTAGAGACAACTACAGGACCCTTGGGGCAGGGTATAGCAAATGCAGTAGGAATGGCAATAGCTGAACAATACATTGCTTCCAGGTTTAATAAACCCGGGTATGAAATTATTGACAACTATACTTTTGTATTATCAGGTGACGGATGTCTGATGGAAGGTGTTGCCCTTGAAGCCGTATCTTTAGCAGGCACACTGGGACTGGGAAAACTTATTCTTTTATATGATTCAAATAAAATAACTATAGAAGGAAGCACAGATATAGCTTTTACAGATGATACTGCCAGAAAATTTGAAGCATGTGGCTGGCAGGCCCTGACTGTTGAAGATGGTACTGATGTTGATTTGATAGATAAAGCAATAAAAAGTGCTAAAAAAGAAAAGGACAAGCCAAGCATTATTATAGTAAAAACTCAAATAGGATTTGGGTGTCCTGCGAAGCAGGGAAAAGCGTCAGCCCATGGTGAACCTTTAGGCCCGGAAAATATTAAAGCCGCAAAAGAATATTTAGGGTGGAATTATGCAGAAGAATTCCATGTTCCGGATGAAGTGAAAACCCATTTGAGTGAAATAACAGATAAATTAAAGAATGAAGAAGTAAAGTGGAAAAAGCTGAAAGAAGCATATGATGATAAATATCCTGAACTTTCAAGAGAATTGGAACTTTGGCTAAAGGAAAAAGTGACAGCAGACCTGGAGAAGAAAGAAAGCTTATGGAGTTTTGAAAAGCCAATGGCTACAAGGGCAGCTTCAGGAATTATTATAAACAAATTAACTGAATTAATGCCTAATCTTATAGGAGGTTCTGCTGATCTGGCACCATCCAACAAAACATATATGAATGGAAAGGGTGACTTTTCAAAAGAGAACAGAACCGGAGCAAACCTTCACTTCGGAGTTAGAGAGCATTCCATGGCAGCAATTGCAAATGGACTGGCATTGTATGGAGGATTAAAGACTTTTGTTGCAACTTTCTTTGTATTTACGGATTACATGAAGGGGGCCATGAGATTATCCGCACTAATGAAACTGCCTGTAACTTATGTTCTTACACATGACAGCATAGGTGTAGGGGAAGACGGCCCTACCCATCAACCTGTTGAACAGCTTGCATCATTAAGAAGCATACCGAACATTACAGTATTCAGACCAGCAGACTCAAAAGAAACTGCTGCAGCCTGGGATTATGCCCTTACAAAGGCAGAAGGGCCAACATGCCTGGTTCTAACAAGACAGGATTTACCTTTATATAAAGAAACAGGGCCGGAGGCATTAAAAGGGGCATACATACTAAAAGATTCCATAAAGGAAACACCAGATATCATACTTATGGCAACAGGTTCGGAAGTTGAACTTATTTACAAGGCTTCTGAAGTTTTAAAAGAAAAAAATGTAGATGCCAGAGTGGTAAGCATGCCTTCATTTGAAGTATTTGAAAAACAAAGTGAAGAATACAAAGAAAAAGTGCTTCCTAAAAAGGTACGAAACAGATTGGCTGCAGAAGCGGGGTCATCATTTGGATGGCATAAATACATCGGTCTTGATGGAAAAGTTATTTCTATAGATAATTTTGGGGCTTCAGCACCAGCAAAAGTTCTGTTTGAGAAATATGGATTTACAGTTGGAAATGTAGTGGACATTGCGCTTCAGATTATTATGAAAAACAAATAGGAAATATATAACGACAAGTAAAGCATATGGCTTCACTTGTCGTTCCAAATATAAAATCCATCTGATATTATTTGAACAGCTCTAACCCCAAAAACTGCTTATTATCATTATCAATAAAGTGCAACGGTCCGTTGTAAAGTATTGTACCTGAGTACTTTCCTTTTGTTAAAACCAGATAATTTTTTAAATTGCGATCTGCAGATTTCAGGTGAAATTGAAATCTTTTCATTTCATTTTGAAAAACCTCCGGTTTTAGTCTCATAATTCCAAGTACCAGCATTTCTTCATTGGATATGTTTCCATCGTTATCAATATCTGCAATCTTTGTTAGAGCTGCTGCTAAATCTGGCGTAATATCATTAATGTTTATGAGCTTACCATCTGAACCAAATTCATATATTTCCAAGTCTTTGTTAGATTTTCTTTCTGCTTCAATAACAGATGCTGTTTCACTAAGCATAGTAATATCAAATTTGAAATCAGATACTGCTGTATCATCAGCAGTACTTGTTATTTTATTGAATCTGGTAATAAAAGCAGAGCAGATAATAAATAATACCAATAAAAGAAAAATAATGAGTTTTTTGAATGAATATACTTTTTCAAAAACTTTTCTTCCTATGTTAAAATTGAAATTACACATATCTAGTGTTTCAGTCCGCATGCCTTCACCATCCTTTAAAACTCTTATATTATAAAGTATATTGCAGAATTATTAATTTTAGCTTATAACAATGTAAAGAAGAGGTTAAAAACTATAAACTACAGTAAATATTGTCTGGAGGCAGAATATGAAATTAATGACTATAAAAATAGTAATATCCATTTTATTTGCCTGTATACTATCTTTATATGGCTGCGGAAAAGCTGAGCTGGGCATGAATACAAAAATAAATGAAAATGAATCTGGAGAGATTAATTTCACTGCAACGCTTACAGGAATTTTTGCACAACAATCCGACAGCTTAACAGGCTTGGAGGATAGTTCACAGGGAATATTAAGTGCATTCAACTTAGAAGATAAAAATGTTACAACGGAAACTAAAGAAGAAAACGGCATAAAAACTACCACAGTTACATATCCATTTAAAAACCTGGATGAATTAAACAACCTGCTTAAATCCTCAGAGGATAATGAGTTTTATATAAACATCGAAAAGAAAGAATCATTTTTCAAAACTCAATATATTTATACAATGAAGCTTCCATCAAATTTTAATTTGGATGCAATGATGAATGAGATAAAAAACAATCAAAGTGAAGGAAATACTCCACTTATAGAGGAGAATACCATTTCAAGCTTTATAGGATCCTCTATATCTGTCAAAAACAATCTGACAGCACCCGGGAAACTGATAAGCAGCAATGCAACAAAAACTGAACAAAATACATTAACATGGGAGTATACTCTTTCACAGTTAAAGGCTGGTGAAACTTTTACGGCAACATACAAAGTTGCAAATAAAACAAACATTGCAGTTGCTGTTGGAGGAGGAATTGTGATATTACTGCTTGGGACTGCTTTGATTATAAGAAGAAAAAAGGGTACCCAAAAAAGTTAATATATTATATATGAAAATCCAATAATAAAACTATTTGCCATCGCCCATTAGAGTTGCATCACCACTCTGATGGGCTTTAAATTTACGAGAATTTACCTAAATATTGACAACAGTGATTATACTGTATATAATTAAATATATACAGTATACGAATAGGGGGTCAACTTGATTGAAAATACTAATCTCCAATAAATCCGGGGTGCCTATTTATGAGCAGATAAAAGTACAGATTAAGGAACAGATAATGTCGGGAGAACTTTCAGAGAATGAGTTTTTACCATCTATACGCCAGCTTGCAAAGGATCTTGGAATAAGCGTCATTACCACCACAAGAGCCTATTCTGACCTTGAGGCAGAAGGATTTATAACTACGATGCAGGGAAAAGGGACTTTGGTTCTTCCGAAGGATAACGAAATGGTAAAAGAGCAGTATTTAAAGCGTATCGAAGAAGCATTTTCCTCCGCTATTGAAAATGCCAGGCTAGCCAATATATCAAATGAGGAACTTGTAGTTATCTTAAAAAATTTGATGAGGGAGTGAAAATTATGTATGCATTAGAAATAAAAGAATTGAACAAAAGTTTTGGATCTTTCAGCCTTAAAAATATAAACCTAAAGCTGCCTGAGGGATATATACTTGGGTATATTGGCCAAAATGGAGCAGGCAAAACAACTACAATTAAACTGATTATGGATCAATTAAAGCCTGACAGCGGAGAAATAACTGTCTTTGACAAAAACTATCGTGGCAATGAGGTAACTTATAAAAATAATATCGGATATATAGCTGATGAATGCTATATTCCAGGGTGCTTTACATTAAAGGATGTAGTTACCAACTTTAAGAACTTTTATCGCTCATTTGACGAGAAAAAATTCAATTCCTATACAAATCGCTGGGAGTTACCGCAGAAAAAAAAGATTAAAGATTATTCAAAAGGGATGAAGATGAAACTGATGTTTGCCAGTGTACTTTCCCGTGAAACAAAATTGCTTATATTGGATGAACCCACAAGCGGTCTTGATCCTGTAATCAGAAGCGAAATGTTGGAAGAACTTCAGGAGTATATATCTGACGGCAAAAAAAGTGTGTTCTTTTCTACACATATCATGAGTGACCTTGAGAAAGTGGCTGACTATCTCTGTTTCATTGATAAAGGTGAGACTGTGTTTAATGATACAAAGGACAATATCTTAGAAAAATATTTGCTGGTGAAAGGCGGAATAAAGGATTTAACTGAAGAAATAAAAGAAAAACTGATTGGCTATAAGAAGTCCAGTTTAGGATTTGAAGGACTGATTGAATTTAAGGACAGTAAGTATATCGGAAATGATTTATTGGTTGAAAAACCTTCTGTTGATGATATTGTGATATTCCATATAAGCGGTTTAAGGAGATGATTATCCATGAATGCAATAAATTATTTAAAGCTTGATTTTAGAATTATGAGAGACACAATAAGATATTTGGCGCTGATTCCTGCCATATTTATTATGTTCTCATTAAAATCCACATCTCTTATGGGTCTGGGATACTTATTTTTCTTTTTAATGATAGTTGCAGCAACACCTTTCAGTGTTGAAAGCAATGAAAAGTGTGACAGGATGTACTATATGTTTCCATCCAAACTTTCAAGTATGGTTTTAGGCAGGTATTTATATTTGATTAGTACAATTGCAATTGTATGGATTATAGATGGGATTACAATGCTGTATCTTTACAATATAAAGTCAATCAGCATGCTAGAAGTAGGTATAATTTGTTTAACTGGATCCCTGGCATCAATTGCTTGTTTATTTCAATACCCTATATATTATAAATTAGGTATGGAAAAAGGCAGGATATTATCTGGATTTTTATATATGGTTCCTGCTTTCATAGTATTTTCACTGCCTTCTATAATAAAGGACAGCTGCTTTCTGACACCGTTTGTTACTTCAATAGGCAATAAAATGTTTTTTTTACTTATAGGTGTATTGATTACAATTGTTTCAGGAATTATTTCATACTTGATTTCATGCTCTGTTTGTGAAAAAAAAGAGTTTTAACTAAATGCCCCAGGGACGGTTCCAGTATATGTAACCACCCCTGGGGCATTTAAGCGCATCACATTTTATATAATAGAGTACTCTATTTACAAATTGTATAACATATTTTATAATTATACATAACATTAAGTGCATAAAATGACCATTTAGTACATCACATAACGAAATGTAAACTTTTTTAACAAAAAATTACAAAAATTAATTTGAATATTTAGTCATTAATGTTATAATCTTATTTACTATGGTAAAACTTGAAAGGGGAGATTCGGGGTAATGAATTATATACAACAAGAAAATTATGATCAAAAAACTTTAAGTTACATCAAACTGCTTTCTAAACAATATCCGAATATTGATTCAGCAAGTACAGAAATAATCAATCTTCAGGCAATTCTTAACCTTCCAAAAGGTACTGAGCATTTTTTATCGGATATACATGGAGAATATGAAGCCTTCGACCATATTTTAAGAAATGCTTCCGGGGTTATTAAAAGGAAGATAAACGATGTGTTTGGAAATAGATTAAGAGAATCTGAAAAAAGGACATTAGCTACTATTATATACTATCCGGAACAAAAGCTGGATTATATTTTAATGGATGAGAAAAATGTTGATGATTGGTATAAGATTACCCTCTACAGGCTGATACAGATATGTAAAGTCATTTCTTCAAAATATACAAGATCAAAAGTAAGGAAATCAATGCAAAGTGACTTTGCTTATATTCTTGAAGAATTGCTTAACGAAGATGGGGATATAACAAATAAGCAGCACTACTATTATAAAATAATAGAAACTATTATCAAGCTTGACAGGGGAACTGCTTTTATAGTTGCAATTTCAAAATTAATTCAAAGACTTGTTATCGACAGGCTTCATGTAATTGGCGATATATATGACAGGGGAGCTGAAGCAGATAAAGTTCTTGATACTTTAATGAATTATCACTCCCTGGATATACAATGGGGAAATCATGATATAGTCTGGATGGGTTCAGCTGCAGGCAGCGAAGCTTGTATATGCAATAACATAAGAGTATCTGCCAGATATGCAAATTTAGACATAATCGAAGAGAGTTATGGAATCAATCTTTTGCCCCTTGCAACTTTTGCAATGGAACATTATAAAAATGATCCATGCAAACACTTCAGACCGAAGGTTGCAGCCAACAAGGATATTTCTCAAAAAGAATGCTCTTTAATAGCAATGATGCATAAGGCGATAAGCATTATACAATTTAAACTGGAAGGGCAGATAATAAAAAGACATTCCGAATATAAGATGGATGGGATACTGCTTCTGGATAAGATTAATTTTGAAAATGGAACTATCAGGATAAATAATAAAGATTATGTGCTGAATGATAAAAACTTTCCAACTATAGACCCTAATAATCCTTATGAGCTGACAAATGATGAAAAGCTTTTAATGGGAAGACTGACATCATCATTTAAAAACAGCGAAAAGCTTCAGGAGCATGCACGTTTTCTTTTCTCTAAAGGAAGTATATATACAATTTATAACTCCAACCTGCTTTTCCATGCCTGCATTCCTGTAGATGAAGCAGGGAATTTCGAAAAGGTGAAGATTGGAAATGAGGAATATTCAGGAAAAGAATTTTTCGACCATGCTGAAAGAATTGCCAGAAGCGGATATTTTAATACTACCTGCATTGAAGAGAAACGTGAGGGTATGGACTTTATCTGGTACCTTTGGTGCGGACCTGCATCACCTCTCTTTGGAAAAAGTAAGATGGCCACCTTTGAGAGGTACTTCCTGACTGATAAGGAAACACATGTTGAAGAAAATAATGGGTACTTTGAATTAAGAAATGACGAAAAATTCTGCAAGAAGATACTTGGTGAGTTCGGACTAACTTCAAAAGATTCACATATTATTAACGGACATGTCCCTGTCAAGGTAGTCAAAGGGGAGAATCCTATAAAAGCCAACGGAAAGCTTATAGTAATTGATGGGGGTATTTCTAAAGCTTATCAGGCAGTTACAGGAATAGCCGGATACACTTTAATATATAATTCCTATGGGCTTATGCTTACAACTCATGAACCTTTTGAATCAACACAAAAAGCAATTGAAGAGGAAACGGACATACTGTCTACAAGTGTAGCCTTCGAACAGGTCTTCGTAAGAAAAAAAGTGGAAGACACAGATGCAGGCGACGAAATCAAAAACCAGATAGAAGATCTAGTTTTACTGCTTAAAGCATACAGAAGCGGGATCATAAAGGAACAGAAATAGACTTAAACGGCTGTTTAGGATGCTTAAAGCACCTTAAACAGCCGTTATGTTTTATATCTAATATGCAGTCCAGCCTCCATCAGCAGTGATTACTGAACCATTTACAAAGCTCGAATCATCTGACGCCAGGAACAATGCAACTCCAGCAATTTCTTTAGGCTCTCCGGCTCTTGGATTTAAATTGATTCCTGACATAGCTCTGTCCATACCGAATTTATTTGGATTGTTTATTGTTTTTCCTATATTTGTATTCACAGCACCAGGAGCAATTGCATTACAACGAATACCAGACTTTGCATATTGAAATCCTACATTTTTAGTTAATCCCACAAGAGCAAACTTCGATGCTGTATATGCTGCACCTGCCTTTGAACCGGTAACTCCTCCTACAGAAGCAATGTTAATGATAACCCCTTTTCCCTTATTTAAAAATATGGGAAGTGCTTTTCTGATGGTTCTCATTGGTCCTGTTGAATTTACTGCAAAAACCTTATCCCAAAGCTCATCTGTCAGTGCTTCTGCAGGAACAAAATTATCCATTATTCCTGCATTATTCACAAGTATGTCTAGTGTTCCATATGTAATTACTGCGGAGTCGATGAGATTTTGCACATCATCTTCCTTTGCCACATTTGCAGCTAATGCCATTGCTTTTCCTCCAAAAGACTCAATCTCATCAACAACAGCTTTAACTGAAGCTAGATTCATATCTGCAGCAACAACTTTTGCCCCTTCTTTAGCATACAGTATTGAAATTGCTTTGCCCATGCCACTGCCGGCACCTGTTACAACTGCAACTTTATCAGTTAATTTTCCCATAATCAAACCCTCCTATAATCATAGAATATTTTTTCTGGCGAATTAAGCTATATTCTTTATTATGATTATATTCTTTATAGAAAACCCTTTCAATAAGTTTGAACTTGAACAAATATAGTAATTAATATGCATAAATAAAATCAAAACACCAGAATTAATTTCTGGTGTTTTGACTGTATAAGGAAGCGGGTTTCTTGGCAAAAGTGATGAAGTCAAACTTTTTGTTTCGAAATTATAATCTAAATATTGACAAAATCAAAAATCTAATTATAATTAATCATATAGAATTACTAGGCATTGTAGTGCGTGTAATATTATCATAAGGGGGAATTATAAATGCAAAGATTAAGCAGTAGATTGGAGTTTTTTTCTGAATCTGTTATTAGAAAAATGACAAGAATCGCTGATAAATATGGAGCTATAAACTTATCACAAGGGTTTCCCGATTTTGACCCGCCTGAGGAATTGATAGAGGCTTTAAAGCAAGCAGCTGTTGATGGGCCCCACCAGTATGAAATTACCTGGGGTTCCAAAGAGTTCAGGGATAAACTCGCAAGGAAACAGGAGAAATTCATGGGTGTTGAGATTAATCCTGAGGAGAATATTGTGGTAACATGCGGAAGCACCGAAGCAATGATGGCTGCAATGATGTCAGTCTGTAATCCAGGAGACAAGGTTATTGTATTTTCACCATTTTATGAAAATTATAGTGCAGATGCAATATTAGCAGGTGCAGAGCCAATATTTGTACCGCTTATACCTCCTGAATTCAATTATAATAAGAAGGATTTAAGAAAAGCCTTTGAGCAGAATCCTAAGGCGCTTATATTATGCAACCCATCAAATCCAACCGGAAAAGTCTTCACTAGGGAAGAGCTCCTTTATATAAGTGAGCTTGCAGAAGAATTCGATACTTATGTAATTACTGATGAAGTTTATGAACATATCGCATTTAAACCAAATGAACATACTTACCTTGCATCCCTGCCAGGAATGTTCGAGAGAACTATTTCATGCAGTTCCTTATCGAAGACTTACTCAATAACCGGCTGGAGATTGGGGTATATTATTGCTTCAAAAGAGGTAATAGAAAATTGCAAAAAAGTCCACGACTTTTTAACAGTAGGTGCAGCAGCTCCACTTCAAAAGGCTGCAGTTGCAGGACTGGAGCTTCCGGATAAATATTATGAATCTTTATCCAGCACTTATGAAAGAAAGAGAGAATTGTTTTTAAATGGACTTGATGAAATAGGATTAAAATACTTTAAACCTCAGGGAGCATATTATGTTCTGGTTGATATATCAGAATTCAAGGAGAAGGATGATTATAAATTTTGTGAATGGCTTGCAAAGGAAATTGGAGTTGCAGCTGTTCCGGGATCAAGCTTTTTCAGGGAAGAAGTACATAATTATATTAGGCTTCACTTTGCAAAAAAAGATGAGACTTTGATTGAAGCGTTAAGTAGATTAAAAAAATTACAATTATATATAAATTAACAGGAGGGAAATATCATGAATAAAATTAAGAAACTTATAGGAATAACAATTGCATTAACATTATCTTTAAGTGTTGCTGCCTGCGGAAACAGCACTAAAAAAGCAGCAATTAAAAATATAACTGTTGGGGTATGTCCTGGTCCGTATGGAGATATGGTGAAAAAGGCTATATCACCTGTACTGGAAAAGAAGGGATATAAAGTAACCATTAAAGAATTCAGTGACTATGTACAGCCGGACAAGGCCCTTGCAAATAAAGAAATTGACGCAAACCTGTTCCAACATACAGCTTATCTTCAAAAATTCTCAAAAGACAATAATTTAGATATTTCGGCAGTAGTAAGTGTTCCTACCGCAGGTATGGGCATATTCTCCAACAAAATAAAATCTTTGGACCAGTTAACAGATGGAGCCAAGGTTGCAATTCCAAATGATGCGTCAAACCTTGCTAGAGCATTAACCTTTTTGCAAAAGGAAGGCCTGATTAAAATAAAAGACAATATAGACCAGACTAAAGCTACCGAAAGAGATATTGTAGAAAATAAAAAAGGATTGAAACTGGTACCTATTGAAGCAGCTCAATTGCCAAGAAGTCTTGACAGTACAGATATAGCAGTAATAACAGGAAACTATGCACTATCAGCAGGTTTAGATTTGTCAAATGCTTTGAAGCTTGAAGAACTTTCAGAAAAATATAAAAATGTTGTTACAGTAAGAACAGAGGATCTTGATAAGGATTTAGGAAAGGACCTGAAGGAAGCTGTCCAGTCACAAGAGTTCAGGACAGTTATCGAAGATTCAAAAGGAATATTCAAATCTTTTCAAAAACCTGAATGGTATTAAAATGACTCTGTAGAAGCATCGATATAAAAGGGGGCTGAGAAAGTTGATAGAATTAAAGGATATCGGGGTAACTTTTAATGAAAAAGGTAACAAGGTGGAAGCTATAAAAAATATCAATCTTAAAATCAACAAAGGCGTAATTTTTGGTATAGTCGGTTTAAGCGGTGCCGGGAAAAGTACCTTGATAAGGACAGTAAATCTTCTTCAAAAGCCCACAGTGGGAAATGTGCTCATAAATGGGGAGGAGATTACCTATTTAAAAGGTGAATCCCTCAGAAAAGTAAGATTGAAAATAGGAATGATATTTCAACACTTTAATTTAATAAGCGGAAAAACTGTTTATGAAAACATAGAATTTGTCTTAAAGGCTGATAATTATTCCTTAGAAAAGAGAAGTGAAAGAGTTTATGAACTCCTTAAACTCGTTGATTTAGAAGATAAGGCAAATTTTTATCCTGCAAATTTAAGCGGAGGACAAAAGCAAAGAGTAGGGATAGCCAGAGCTTTGGCAAACAATCCTGAAATACTTTTGTGCGATGAAGCCACTTCGGCCTTGGATTTGGAAAATACTGATGAAATATTAAATCTTCTCAGAGATATAAATAAAAAATATGGAATAACCATTGTTTTTATAACTCATGAAATTGAGGCAGCGAAAAAGCTGTTCCATAGGGTTGCAGTAATGAATAAAGGGGAAATAGTTGAAGTAAATGATATATATTCTATTTTCTCAAATCCAAAGGATGAGGTGACCAAGTCTCTGATCAGCAAAAATTTAAATATTGAGCTACCTGAATCATTAAACAGAATCCTCACTAAGGGCATTATAGTTAGATTATATTATAAAGGAAGCAGGAGCGCAGATCCGGTAATATCATCTGCTTCAAAAAAATTTAATGTTGGGATCAGCATTATACACGGGAAGATAGACTATATCAATGAAAAACCATTAGGAACCCTAATTGTTAGTATCACCGGAAAACCTGATCAGGTTGAAAAGGCTAAAGATTATTTAAGAAGAAATGTATCAGCTTCAGAAGAAATTTATGATTATAGGAAAGAGGTGGGGAATATTGGCTGAGACTCTTGAAATATTAAAGAATGAATTAGGGAAATCAACTCTTGATACTCTGAGTATGATAGGCAGTGCAATATTTTTATCTATAACTGTGGGCAGTTTCATTGGATTAATTCTGTATCTGACATCCAATCAGCTGTTTTTAAAAAATAAAATCATCAATAGTACAGTAGGTTTACTTGTGAATGTAGTTCGTTCCTTACCATTTGTAATACTTTTGGTCCTTTTGATACCTTTTACCAAAAAATTAGTGGGCACCAGCATTGGACCTGAAGCTGCTGCAGTCCCTCTTTCTATAGCGTCAATTGCTTTTTTTGCAAGGCTTGCAGAAGGGGCCTTCAGTGAAGTGGATAAGGGTGTCCTGGAAGCTGCAATAGCGTCTGGAGCAAAACTTGGGCTGATACTGAAGGACGTGCTGATTGTAGAAGCACTTCCAGGTTTAATCAGGGGTGTGACTGTAACTCTTGTAAGTCTCATCGGGTATTCTGCTATGGCCGGAATAGTAGGTGGAGGTGGAATTGGAGACCTGGCTATAAGATTTGGATACTACAGGTATGAAACAGGTGTTATGGCTGCAACAGTGCTGATTTTGGTGCTATTGGTTCAGGGAATACAATTTGCAGGCGATAAACTGGCAGTGAAATTTTCCAAAAGATAATGGTATAGGGTGGTGAGCATTTTTGAGTTATGATATTTTGTTTGATATTATAAATGACAATGAACGAGTAAAACTTGGAAAAGATATAGATGAAAAATATTTAACAGATGGGCTTAAGAGGGCAAAATCTAATGCAGATGCTCTTGTTTTCCCTCTGACAACAGAAGAAGTGAGTTCAGTTATGAAATTTGCTTACATAAACAATATTCATGTAACACCTCGCGGAGCCGGAACAGGATTAGTTGGAGCTACCATTTCAACTACAGGAGGAATTATTCTGGATGTGTCCCTGATGGATCAAATAACAGAACTTGATGAAGATAATCTTACAATTACTGCAGAACCCGGGGTATTGCTTAAAAACCTTCAGGCATTCGTTGAAGAAAGAGGACTTTTTTATCCTCCAGACCCTGGTGAAAAAGAGGCTTCAATAGGAGGCAACATAAACACAAACGCCGGAGGTATGAGGGCTGTGAAATATGGAGTGACAAGAGATTATGTCAGGGGCCTGGAGGTTGTTCTTGCTGACGGTGAAATAATAAAACTTGGAGGAAAGACGATAAAAGACAGTTCCGGATTAGCACTAAAAGATTTGATAATCGGCTCTGAGGGAACCTTGGGAATTGTCACTAAAGCTGTATTAAAGCTTATTCCTAAGCCACATAAATCAATAAGTGTCCTGATACCTTTCAACTCACTGCAAGAGAGCATAGATTCTGTAATAAAGATAATCAAGAAAAATATAAACCCTACAGCAGTTGAATTTATTGAAAGAGAGGTTATTGAAAATGCTGAAAAATACCTTAATCTTGAGTTCCCTGATAAAAGAGGAAAAGCCTATCTTCTGTTGACCTTTGACGGAGATGAGGAATCAGAAATACTTGCAGCTTGCCATAAAGCTAAAGAAGCAGCTTTATCAGGAGGGGCTGTTGATTTTATCATCCTTGATAAAAAAGAAGACATCGATAAAACCTGGCAGATACGGGGAGCGTTAGTTACAGCTGTGGAATCTGTTTCAGAGCAGGAACCAATAGATATTACTGTTCCGATAAATAAAACAGCAGAGTTTATCAGCCACACAAAAAAACTAGATAAGAAATATGGAATCAAAATAATAAGTTTTGGGCATGCAGGTGATGGAAATATACATCTGTGTGTTCTGAGAAATGGAATGAAAAAAGAAGAATGGATTGAAAAGTCACATCTTCTGCTAAGTGATCTCTATGCAAAGGGGAAGCAGCTCCAAGGACTTCCATCAGGAGAACATGGTATAGGATTGAATAAGAAATCATATTTTTTTCAGGTAACTGACAGAATAAATATAGAGTACATGAGAAAAATAAAAAAAGCTTTTGATCCGAAAGGCATCTTGAATCCAAACATACTATACAGTTGAATAGAGTAATATTGAAATTATGGGATGACTGTTTGTGTTTAAAAAAACACAAACAGTCATCTTTGGTTTTGAATAAGTGAATATCAGTTATATAAAATATTGCATTTGTCTGAAAAATACAGTATCCTAGTAATAGCGACTAAAGGAAACTATATATGTTTCTATGAAAACAAAGGGGGCAAATCAATGAGAAAATTTAAAAGAGTATTGGTGGCTAACAGGGGTGAAATTGCAATCAGAGTTTTCAGAGCATGTCATGAGCTTGGAATCAGAACTGTTGCAATTTATTCAAATGAAGATAAATATTCTTTATTCCGCTCAAAAGCAGATGAAGCTTATTTGATTGGAGTAAATAAAAGCCCGGTTGAAGCTTACCTGAATATTGATGAAATCATTAAACTTGCATTAAAAAAAGGAGTTGATGCTATCCATCCTGGATACGGATTCCTGTCTGAAAATCCTGAATTCGCTCAAAAATGCGAAGAAGCTGGTATTGAATTTATAGGACCTACTGCTGAAATGATGGATAGACTTGGAGATAAAATCAAATCTAAAGTTGTTGCAAAGGAAGTAGGAGTACCAACAATTCCAGGATATGAGGAAGGTATTGATTCTGTAGAAGTTGTGAAAAAATTCGCACTTGAATGTGGATATCCAATAATTCTGAAAGCTGCTGCAGGCGGCGGGGGCAGAGGTATGAGAATTGTCCGCAGTGAAGAAGAAGTTGAATCAGCCTTCAGCAGTGCAAAAAATGAGGCTAAAAAAGCATTTGGAAACGATCTTATGTTTATGGAAAAATATCTTGAAAAGCCTAAACATATAGAAGTACAGGTTCTTGGGGATAAATTCGGAAACGTTGTACATCTGCATGAAAGAGACTGTTCTATACAAAGAAGACATCAAAAAGTTGTAGAATTCACTCCTGCTTTCTCACTTTCAGAAGAAAAAAGAGCTGAAATCTGCAATGATGCTTTAAAGATAGCTAAGCATGTAAATTACAGAGGTGCCGGAACACTTGAATTTTTAGTGGATATGCATGGAAATCATTATTTTATAGAAATGAATCCAAGAATTCAGGTTGAGCATACTGTAACAGAAATGACAACAGGTATTGATATAGTTCAAAGCCAAATCATGATAGCAGAAGGATATGCCTTGAATTCTCCTGAAATAGGATTATATTCACAGGAAGATATCAAGCCTAGAGGCTTCTCAATTCAATGCAGAATTACAACTGAAGATCCTTCAAATAATTTTGCGCCTGATACAGGGAAAATAGACATATACAGAACTAGTTCTGGTTACGGAATCAGATTGGACGGAGGAAATGGTTTTGCAGGAGCTGTTATAAGTCCATATTATGACAGTCTTTTGGTTAAAAATATATCATGGGCAAGAACATTTGAAGATGCCGTTAAGAAGACCACCCGTGCCATTGAAGAAACAACAATTACAGGAGTTAAAACAAATATAGGCTTCCTGATTAATGTTTTAAAACATCCTACTTTCTTAAAGGGAGAATGCCATACAGGTTTTATTGAAGAAAATCCTGAATTATTTTCAATTGTTCCTAAAGCTGATGAGGAAAGCAGGTTGCTAAAATTCATCGGAGAAAAAGTAGTAAATGAAACAAGAGGAGAAAAAAAGCAATATGACGTTCCTGTTGTTCCAAAGGTACAAAAACCAGAAATCTTAACAGGCACTAAACAGATTTTAGATAGTCAAGGACCTGAAGGACTTGTAAATTGGATTAAATCTCAAAATAAATTACTTCTCACTGACACTACAATGAGAGATGCACATCAATCATTGATGGCTACAAGATTAAGAACAAGAGATATGCTGAAGATAGCAGATGCCACATCAGTTCATGGAAATGACTTATTCTCTCTGGAAATGTGGGGCGGGGCTACTTTTGATGTTTCATACCGTTTCTTACACGAATCACCATGGGAAAGACTTGCCGAACTTAGAAAAAGAATACCAAATGTTCTTTTCCAGATGCTTATTCGTGGAGCAAATGGTGTAGGATATAAAAACTATCCTGATAATGTAATACGCGAATTCATCAAAGAATCTGCAAACAGCGGTATTGATGTGTTCAGAATCTTTGACTCATTGAACTGGCTTAAAGGAATGGAGTTTTCCATTGAAGAAGTTCTTAAAAACGGGAAAGTTGCTGAAGCTTCTATCTGCTATACAGGGGATATCCTTAATAATGCCAAAGACAAATACAATCTTGATTACTACATAAAACTTGCAAAGGAAATTGAAAAGACCGGAGCACATATTTTAGGAATAAAAGATATGTCCGCTTTATTGAAGCCACATGCTGCATATAAGTTAATCAGTGCACTGAAACAGGAAATCAGCCTGCCAATTCACCTTCATACACATGATACAACAGGAAACGGTGTTGCTACAGTATTGATGGCGACAGAAGCAGGAGTTGATATTGTAGATACTGCATTCAACAGTATGTCAGGCCTTACAAGCCAGCCAGCCTTGAACTCTGTTGTAGCAGCTCTTAAGAATACGGACAGAGATACAGGAATAGACCTTAAGGGAATTCAGAAGATATCAGACTACTGGGATGCTGTAAGACCGGTATATAGCGACTTCGAGTCTGATCTTAAATCCGGGTCAGCTGAAATCTATGTTTATGAGATTCCAGGAGGTCAGTATTCAAACTTAAAGCCTCAGGTTGAAAGCTTCGGACTTGGACACAAGTTTAATGAAATTAAAGAAATGTACAAAGTAGTTAATGATATGGTAGGCGACATCGTTAAAGTAACTCCTTCTTCCAAGATGGTTGGTGACTTTGCCATATTCATGGTCCAAAACGATCTTACTCCTGAAAACATATATACTAAAGGGGCAAACTTATCATTCCCTGATTCAGTAGTTTCTTACTTTAAAGGAATGATGGGTCAGCCTATGGGAGGATTCCCTGAAAAGCTTCAGAATTTAGTTCTTAAGGGCGAAAAGCCTATTACCTGCAGAGCAGGAGAATTGCTTCCGGATGAAAACTTTGATGAAATCAAAAAACATCTTGAAGAAAAATTCAAGATTAATCCTACTAACAAGGATATCTTAAGTTATGCCCTTTATCCGGATGTTTTTGAAGGATACCTGAAATACAAAAGTGAATTCGGCGATTTAAGCAGAATAGGAAGTGATGTATTCTTCCACGGTCTCAGTGAAGGGGAAATCTGTGAAGCGGAAGTTGCAGACGGAAAAACACATATGATTAAGCTTCTTCAAATCGGAAGACTGGATGCTGAAGGTAATAAAGTCCTGGTATTTGAAGCTGATGGATACCGCAGAGAAATTAAGATAAAAGATAAAAACAACAACAATGTTCAGGAAGTAGCTGCTATTGAAATGGCAGATCCTGAAAATTCAAAGGAAATAGGATCACCAATTCCTGGAACAATATTATCCGTGCTTGTAGCTGAAGGAGATAATGTAGAGGAAAATGAAGCAGTGATTATCGTTGAAGCCATGAAGATGGAAGCAAAAGTAACAACTTCAATATCAGGTACAGTGGCTTCAATTATTGCAAAAGAAGGGCAGCAGGTAAAAGCAGGAGAATTATTATTGACTTTAAAATAATTTTCCTTATGAAATTTATAAAAACGCATCCGATTGACAGGGTGCGTTTTTTGTTAATCTTGAAGCCAGTTAAGATAAGGTTATCTCTGACTTATATTATTACCAGTGAAATTGCCATTGCGAGCATACCCGCGATTAAGGACCAGATTGCAATATGGTGTTCCCCATACTCCTGGGCAGATGGCAGAAGCTCATCGAAGGAAATATAGACCATTATTCCTGCCACAACTGACATAACCGCTCCATACATCATTTCACTAAAATAGGGCATGAGAATAAGGTAGGTCAGCAAAGCTCCCAAAGGTTCAGCCAAGCCGGAAATTGCCGCTAACTTAAATGCCCGCCACTTACTTCCTGTTGCACAAAAAATCGGAACTGAAACAACGATTCCTTCAGGAATATTGTGAAGTGCAACTGCAATGGCAATTGGGAATCCTAATTTAATATCGTTCATAGAAGTCATGAAGGTAGCTATACCTTCCGGAAAATTATGAAGCATTATTACCACCGCAGTGAATAGCCCCATTCGTTTAAGTTTATTTCTTCTAATCTTGTCCATATGTAAAGTACGCTGCTGGCGGGTAATTGAAAGTTCATGAGGATTTTGCGGAACAGGCACAAGCTTATCTATAAACGCGGTCAGAATTATCCCTAAGAAGAACAAGCCATACGCAAAAAGGGGTCCTTGATTCGCTCCATAACCTGAAGCCATAATTCTTTTACCTTCAGGAAGTATCTCATTGAAGGATACGAATACCATTACCCCTGCCGAAAATGCAAGAGATATTGATAAGTAAATATCTCCTATATTTCGTTTAATTATTACTGCAACAGAACCAATACAAGTTGAAAGGCCTGCCAGAAGTGTAATTAAAAATGAAATTTGAACTTGAGCAGATATCATATTTATTCTCCCATCTATAATTTTGTATATCTATTAATTTTATAGTTCTGTTTTATATTTTAGAAGAAAAAACTATAATTTTATATTAATAAACAGGAGAATTCAGGTTAAGTTATATATTTCTTTTATACTGTAAAGGAGTGCAATTTTTGTACTCCTTAAATTTTTTTATAAAATAACTGAAGTTATCAAAACCAACTGAATAGCAGGTTTCTATGATCTTACTGTTTCCGGTCTGAAGTATTTTAGCTGCTTGTTCCACTCTATAATGATTAATATATTCCACAGGAGTTTTACCTATAACAGATTTAAATAATTTGCAGAAATATTGAGTGTTTAAGTTAATCTCCTGAGCTAACTCGTGGACATATATTTTTTGTCTGTAATTGTTATGTATAAAATTAAGAACCTTCTTTATAAGCTCAACTTTATAGTCCTTTGAGACTGAGTGGTAAATATCTTTCTTTAATAACTTATCTTCAACAGCAAGGATTGAAATAAGTTTAAGGAGAGAAGCTTTTATAGCTAATTCCCATCCGTTTAATTTACATGTGTATGCATCAATTATCTCCAATATTTCATTAAGGACTTTCTTCCCGCAGGAACATTGGCAATCAATGTATAATGGCAGCCTGATAGATTTATTTAATATGGGGTCAATGTATTTATTCTGACAGTAATCATAAATTGAGCTGCTTAACATATTAGCATCAAAGACTATTGCATGATGTATTGAAGCTTTATTGTCTGATGCATAAGCTGAATGCAGCTGTCCGCTGTTTATAAAAATACACTCCCCCTGAGACAACCTCATTATCTGCGTATCTATTTGAAAAATCAGTTCTCCCTCCTCCACGTATACTATTTCAATCTCATTGTGCCAATGATGAGACAGAGAATAGGTGCCATTAATGTCCGGAATTGAGTAAATATTCAATGGAAACATTGAATTTCCATGCCTTGCTTTTTCTTTTAAAGTTATATCTTCCAAACTTATTCCTCCAAATATTTAGCGAAAATAGTGTTATTTTTAAACAAATTTCCACAAGTTAATAAAAAAAATGAGAATATAATATTATTATAACTTGGTACAATAATCAATTCAATAATCTAAAGAAATGAGGAAAAAGCAATGGCAAAAACATGGTGGAAAGAAAGTGTAGTTTATCAAATCTATCCAAGAAGCTTTATGGATAGTAATGGAGATGGTATAGGTGATCTCCAGGGAATTATTTCAAAACTTGATTACTTAAAAGAATTAGGAATAAATGTAGTGTGGCTGTCTCCTGTTTATAAATCTCCTAATGATGATAATGGATATGATATAAGTGATTATGAAGATATAATGGATGACTTTGGCACAATGGAAGACTGGAATTTCCTTATTGAAGAAATGCATAAAAGAGATATAAAACTTGTTATGGATCTTGTGGTTAATCATTCATCAGATGAACACCGCTGGTTTAAAGAGGCTCGTAAATCAAAAGATAATCCATATAGAGATTACTATATATGGAGACCGGGAATTGATGGAAAAGCACCAACTGACTGGACTGCATGTTTTGGAGGATCTGCATGGGAATATGATGAAACCACAGAAGAATATTATCTTCACATGTTCTCAAAAAAGCAGCCTGATCTAAACTGGGAAAATCCAAAGTTGCGTCAGGAAGTCTATAATATGATGAAATTCTGGCTGGACAAAGGTGTAGACGGTTTCCGTATGGATGTAATAAATATGATTTCCAAAAAGGAAGTCCTTTCATCATATGAAGATTATAAAAATAGAAGCATAATGCATAAAAATTTTAGTCCTAATGGTGCAAGAGTGCATGATTTTCTTCAGGAAATGAATCAAGAGGTATCATCTGAATATGATATTATGACAGTTGGAGAATGCCCGGGAGTAACACCTGAACAAGCTCAGCTTTATACAGCTGAAGACAGAAAAGAACTGAATATGGTATTCCAATTTGAACACATGAGCCTTGATGAACAGAACAATACAAATAAGTGGCATCTTAAACCGCTTGTTTTACTGGATTTAAAAGAGAATCTTTCTAAGTGGCAAACACAGCTGAATGGGAATGGCTGGAACAGTCTATATTGGAATAATCATGATCAGCCTAGAATTGTATCCCGCTTCGGAGATGATAAGAACTATCCTGTTGAATCTGCAAAAATGCTTGGCACACTTCTTCATATGATGCAGGGAACCCCTTATATATATCAGGGTGAAGAAATAGGAATGACTAATGTAAGATTCAATTCTATTGAAAAATACAAGGACATAGAAACTTTGAACATGTATAGAGAAAATATTAAAGAAAACGAGGAAAATATCCATGAACTTATGGAATCAATTTATGCCAAGAGCCGTGACAATGCACGTACTCCAATGCAGTGGGATGCCTCTGAAAATGCAGGTTTTTCTAAAGGAAAGAGTTGGATAGATGTGAATCTTAATTATCCGTATATCAACGTGGAGAAAGCTTTAAAGGACAAGGATTCTGTATTTTATTATTATAAAAAGCTTATAGAACTTCGTAAAAAACATGAAATAATTGTATATGGTTCTTACGAACTTATTTTGAAAGACCATGAATCAATTTTTGCATATACAAGAAATCTTGAAGATAAAAAGCTGCTGGTAATATGTAACTTTACAGGAATGCCCGCTGGTTTTGATTTGCCAGACAATATAGTTTATAAATCAAGCGAGCTTTTAATAAGCAATTATGATGCTGAAAATACAGAAATTGAAAAATTTGAATTAAAACCATATGAAGCACGAGTTTATTTGCTGAATCAGTAACTTAACTGCTTACTAAAAATTGTAGAAGTTGTTCCTATATGTTAAACTTTATGTAACGAATATTACAAAGGGGATTTGCGTATGGGTGAAAAGAAGTGGCTTATCAAATTAAAAGTATCTTTAAATAGCATAGTGAAATGGTATAAACATGAAATTTATTAGAAAATTTATATTAATCAGAGTAGCTGCAATATTTTTTGCAGTATCCTTACAATTAATTCTCTTAGTTGGAGCTATTTTAAGATTCAATGATTATTTTGCATTCTTCTATGGAGGAAGCTTTATAATCAGTTTAGCCTCAGTATTATGGATCGTAAATAAAAACAGCAACCCTTCATACAAAATTGCATGGATTATCCCAATAATGATTTTTCCCATTTTCGGAGGATTGTTTTACTTCTTTTTTGGAGGAAACAGGTTAAGAAAAAAACTTAAGAACCGAATGAAGTATATTGAAGATAAAACAAGAGAAGCTCTGTTACCACAAGCTGATATTTTAGCTGAAATCGCTGTCCATAAGAAAAGTGCTGCAAATCAATCAAGGTACATCCAGGACTACGCCTATTATCCTCCTAATAAAAATACCATAAGTAAATATGATCCTATAGGAGAATCTTATTTTGAAAGACTTAAGGAAGAACTGAAGAAGGCGGAGCATTATATATTCCTGGAGTATTTTATTATTCATGAAGGTCATATGTGGAACAGCATACTTGATATATTAAAGGGGAAAGTGAAGCAGGGAGTGGATGTCCGTGTTATATATGATGATATAGGCTGCTTTGTTACATTACCCTATAGATATGATTTGATTTTGGAAGAAGTGGGTATTAAATGCTGTGTTTTCAATCCACTGATTCCTGTATTATCTCTGAAGTTCAATAACAGGGATCACCGGAAAATTGTAATAATTGATGGTGTTACAGGTTTTACAGGAGGAATTAATCTGGCAGATGAATACATCAATAGAATTAAAAAACACGGCCATTGGAAGGATTCTGCCATAATGCTGAAAGGGGATGCAGTCTGGAGTCTTACAGTAATGTTCCTTTCCATGTGGGATTATCTGAAAGGAACAGATGAAGATTTTAATGCATTTAAGAATACTCTCCCTTTTCAAAATGGAAATGATGGATTCATTCAGCCCTTTGGAGATAGTCCACTGGATGGTGAAGCTGTAGGTGAGATAGTATATATGAATGTGATTAATAAGGCAAACAAGTATGTTTATATAACAACTCCCTATTTGATTATCGGTAATGAAATGGTAACAGCCCTGACTTCTGCAGCAAAAGGAGGAGTAGATATTCGTATAATCACCCCTTTTTGTGGTGATAAATGGTACGTTCATTCGGTTACCAGATCTTATTATAGGATTCTCATTGAGAGCGGTGTTAAAATTTTTGAATATATTCCTGGATTCATCCATTCAAAAACATATGCATCAGATGATGAGTATGGAATTGTAGGAACAATAAACATGGATTACAGAAGTCTGTACCTTCATTTTGAATGCGGTGTCTGGATGTACAAAAGCAGGAGCGTTATTGAAATAAGAGATGATTTTCTCAACACTTTAAAACTATGCCGGCAGATTACACTGGAAGATGTTAAAAATATTAAGTGGTACAAGTCATTAGGACGATCTGTGCTGCGTGTTTTTGCACCTTTATTGTAAAAGATGCTGCACTATATAATATGAAATAAATTCTTTAAAAGCCATCAAAATCCAAACTGATGGCTTTTTTTGCTGATTATTAAAGTTTACAATATCCTAATTAAATGATATATTTTTTATATAAAGTTAGGAGAATTCAGGTGAAAGTTATGAAATACGCTGACTTACATATTCACTCTACATCTTCAGACGGGAAACTTACGCCTGAAGAAATAGTTGAACTGGCAATAGAAAGAGAAATTCAATATATTTCTATTACAGATCATGATACTTTATCTTCTCAATACATAACTAATGTGAACTATGAAAATATTTCAATTATTCCCGGGGTTGAGCTGTCTACAGACTTTAATGATACGGAAATGCATATATTGGGCTACTTTATCGATATAACAGATTCCAATTTATTAAATATAATAGATAGTATTAAGGTATCCAGATTCCAAAGGGTAGAAGTCATTTTAAGTAAACTGAACAAAATTGATATTAATATTAATTTTTCTGACTTGGATGTTGAAAGATCATCATCCCTTGGCAGAGCTCATATTGCTAAAGCTTTAGTTGATAAGGGTTATGCCGATTCATTTAAAGGAGCTTTCGTCAATTACCTTGTTAAAGGGAAATCAGCCTATGTAAAAAGGGAAAAACCTTCATGCAAGGATATCTTGCAAATTATTGAAGCTGCTGGCGGAATATCAGTGCTGGCCCATCCTGGTGAAATCAGCAGGCCTATGGAACTTGAAAATACAATTAAGAGGTTGCGATGTTACGGTTTAAAAGGACTGGAAGTATTTCACCCCAGTCATAACTGTGAAAAAACCAATTACATCTATAATCTTGCAAATAAATATAAACTTTTGGTAACTGGCGGCAGTGATTGCCATTCAGTTAATTCCAAAGATAAAAGCATAATTGGAGAATATGGAATAAACAAGTGTCAATTAAAACAAATTTTAAATAAGAAAAAGTAAAATGGAGGTACATTATGAATTTATCAAGAAAAGGGGAAGCATTATCACCATCAATTACATTGGCTATTACTGCTAAGGCAAAAGAAATGAAAGCCAAAGGAATAGATGTAGTAAGTTTTGGAGCAGGAGAACCAGACTTCAATACTCCTTTAAATATAAGGGAAGCTGCTATAAAAGCCATGAATGAAGGGCACACAAAATATACTCCTGCATCTGGAATAAGTGAGCTGAAGAAGGCTATAATCAAAAAATTTGAGATAGATAATGATTTGAAATATAATGAATCACAAATAATAATTTCTACTGGTGCCAAGCAATGTTTAGCAAATGCATTCATGGCCATATTGAATCCGGGAGATGAAGTTCTTATACCGACTCCTTATTGGGTAAGCTATCCTGAACTGGTAAAACTTGCGGATGGAGTACCTGTTTTTGTAGAATGTTTAAAGGAAGATAACTTCAAATTCAAAATAGATATTTTAGAAAAATCTATTACTGATAAAACAAAAGCAATATTAATAAATTCTCCAAACAATCCTACAGGAACAATATATTCAAGGGATGAATTGATTGAATTAAGTAAGTTTGCTGAAAAACATGATTTATTTATAATTTCTGATGAGATATATGAAAAGTTAATATACGGAGATGACAAACATATAAGCATAGCAAGTTTAAGCAAGGATGCTTTTGATCGTACCATAGTAATAAACGGAATGTCTAAGTCATATGCTATGACTGGCTGGAGAGTAGGCTATGCTGCAGGCCCTAATGCTGTAATTAAAATAATGAGCAATATTCAAAGCCATATGACTTCAAATGTCTGTACTATAACTCAATATGCAGCTTTAGAAGCTTTGGAAGGCCCTCAGGATGATTTACATGCTATGGTTGATGTTTTCCAGGGAAGAAGAGACTTAATGAGTTCTATGTTGAATTCAATGGACGGCATCAGTTATATTTACCCTCAGGGAGCATTTTATATAATGGTTAATATAGAAAACTTCATAGGAAAAAGTTATAACGGGAAAAAGATTACTGATTCTCTTTCTTTTTCAGGTATTCTCCTTGAAGAAGAACAAGTTGCAGTTATTCCAGGTTCCGGCTTTGGACTTGAAAATTACATAAGATTATCTTATGCAACTTCAAACGATATCATTACAGAAGGGCTAAAAAGATTCATAAGATTTACCTTAGGTACAAAATAATCCTATATTTTCATAATTCTGTAAAAAAATAATACGATATTTTCATAATTCTGTTGAAATTATGCTGAAAACAATATATAATTAAGTCAGCTATTATGCTTATAACAAAATATAACAAAGAGGTGAATCTAATGGTAGTTAAAGAAGTAACAGTAAAAAACGCTACAGGTTTACACGCTAGACCTGCAACTTTATTAGTAAAGAAAGCATCATCATTCAAGTCTGATGTTCAACTTGAATTCAACGGTAAAAAAGCTAACGTTAAAAGCTTAATCGGAGTTCTTTCTTTAGGAATCACTAAAGACGCTTTAGTAAAGGTTATCGCTTCAGGTGATGACGAAACTTTAGCAGCTGAAGAAATCGTTAAATTAATCGATACTTTAGAAGAGTAATTATAAAAAAAAGGTTCTTAGGAACCTTTTTTTTATTTTTGTTTATGAATGTTGATCCTTAACTTCAAGCCTGTTCCTATGATACATCTCCTGATTGATTATTTATGAATATATTAATTATATTGATATTTTTTTATTATATAACTGATATTATGTAGAAATTGTGATATAATATTACCGAACTATATTTAGTTTATTTTTAAATTTATTCGCATGGAGGTTTTTTTATGACAAACTTGTATAGTACCCCTTTAAATTCAAGGTATGCATCAAAAGAAATGAGTTACATATTTTCTGATGACATGAAATTTTCAACTTGGAGAAAGTTGTGGGTTGCCTTAGCTGAATGTGAACAAGAATTAGGTTTAAACATAACCGATGAACAAATAAGTGAATTAAAGGCAAATATTTACAATATTAACTATGAAGACGCAAGACAAAGAGAGAAAGAAGTAAGACATGACGTAATGAGCCATGTATATGCTTACGGCTTACAATGCCCATCTGCAAAAGGAATTATCCACTTAGGAGCAACATCATGCTACGTTGGAGATAATACAGATGTAATAATAATGAGAGATGCATTATTATTAGTAAAGAAAAAGATAGTGAATGTTTTAAGTTTATTAAAAGATTTCGCATTGAAATATAAGGATATGCCAACATTAGGCTTTACTCATTATCAGCCTGCACAGTTGACAACAGTAGGAAAGAGAGCTGCTCTTTGGATGCAGGATCTTGTTATGGATATAGAAAATATAGATTTCCTTTTAAGCACATTAAAGCTTAGAGGAGTTAAAGGTACTACTGGTACTCAAGCGAGCTTCATGACTTTATTCGAAGGTGATGAAGAAAAAGTAAAAGCTTTGGATGTAATGGTTGCTAAGAGAATGGGCTTTGACAAAAGCTTTGGCGTAACCGGTCAGACTTACCCAAGAAAACTGGATTCAATAGTACTTAACACTTTATCTGAAGTAGCACAGAGTGCATATAAGTTCTCTAATGACATAAGATTGCTTCAAAGCATGAAAGAAATTGAAGAACCATTTGAAAAGAACCAGATAGGATCTTCAGCAATGGCTTACAAGAGAAATCCTATGAGATCAGAAAGAATAGGTGCTCTAGCAAGATATGTAATAGTAGATTCATTAAATCCTGCTGTTACAGCTGCAACTCAATGGTTTGAAAGAACTCTTGATGATTCGGCTAACAAGAGAATAGCTGTAGCAGAAGCTTTCCTTGCTCTTGATGGCGTATTGAACCTTTATATGAATGTTTCAGAAGGTTTAGTAGTATACGATAAGGTTATAGCTGCTCACGTAAACAATGAATTACCATTCATGGCGACAGAAAATATAATGATGGAATCAGTAAAAAGAGGCGGAGACAGACAAGAGCTTCATGAAAAAATCAGAACTCATTCAATGGCTGCGGCTCAAAGAGTTAAAGGAGAAGGGCTGAGTAATGATTTAATCGAAAGAATCATTGCAGATCCTGAATTCAATTTAAGTAAAGAAGAAATCCTGGCTATTATTGATCCGAACAAATTCGTAGGAAGAGCACCTGGTCAGACTGTTGAGTTTATAGAAGAGTATGTAAATCCGATATTAAACAACAACAGCGATATGTTAGGCGCTACTGCTGAAATCAACGTATAATAAAAAGACCCGAAAGGGTCTTTTTTATTTACTTACATTTTTTAAAGCTTCCAGCTGGTCTTTAAGGTTCTTGATTTCTGTATCCTTGATTAATGTTATGTGCTGGATTTCCATTTCTGATTTTCTTGAATAATATTCATCAAGCTGTTCCTTTTGTGTGTTAAGCGAAAGTTCTTTTTCATGGTTGAATTGTTTCAGGAGTTCTCTGAGTTCCTCCTTATGGTCAGTTTTAACATCCTGAAGATCAGCTTTCAGGGAATTCAGATTGGATTCTGCAAAAGAAATCTGATCCATTAATGATCTTATTCTCATGTCTTTCTCTGAAGAATCTTTTGACAGGGCAGAGTAGTCCTGTTTGAATTTTATATTATTCTCCTTAAGTTCATTGTTTATTTTTTCCAATTCCTTCAACTCATCAATTTTACCATATAGTAGGGCATTTTCTTTATCAATCTGGTTTAATAAGAATTTATTTTGTGCATTCAACTCATCTGAAGTCTTAATGAGCACATCTTTTTTCTTTAAATTTTCTTCAAGTTCTTTTATCTTTTCATCAGAATTATCCAGTTTCTTTTTTAACTCCCTTATATCATTGTTCAAACTCAAAATCAAATCATTTTTTTCTGTCAGTTTTTTAGTAAGTTCGCTGTTGATCCTTTCTTCTGCAGTAATATTTATTTCCAGTGATGCAAGATATAAATTCTGCAACCTTGAAATATATTCTTCAAATGTCTCTATTTCTCTTTTCCTGTCTTTGAGACTGGTTTTTGCCTGCTGCATTTCAAAAACATGAATCAGGTTTGATAAGCATTGTTCTTGTGTTATGCCTTCTTTTTCAGCAATTTCCCTGAAACCCTTCACAGTATCTTCTGATAACCTCATTGTTGTTGCTTTTATTTCCGCCATGACTTCCTCCTTGTAATACATATATATTCTATTGTAATACATACACAATACATTTTCAACAAAACAACGAGAAACAGCAGAGAAATCAGATACATGTTGCCTTTACTGAGATGATTATCAATAAAATATACATTTGAATAGTTGCAAAAACTTAAAACTGCAGTTTAAATGTAATTTTAAACATGTAAAATGTTCGCTAAATATACATTTAGCGAACATTTTATTGAATATTTTGCTGTTTTCATTTAAAATTAGTATATACAGACAATTGGAGGAATTTTTATATGAAATATGACATTAAAACAGTTCAAAATAGTGAACTCCCTGATGAGTTACATGATTTTCTCACTTATCTTGAGACAATCAAAGGGAAATCCACAAATACCATAGCCGGTTATACCCATGATCTTGTGATGTTTTTCAGGTTTTTGAGCATTTACAAGGGTTACTGCGGCAAAAATACAGATTTTTACGAGGTTGATATAAGCAGTTTCAAAACTGACATGATAAGAAGAATCAGGCTTTCTGACTTGTATGCTTACCTGTCTTTTGCAGAGAAACAAAGGGGCAACGGAGCTTATGCCAGAGCCAGAAAAGTTGCCGCCCTGAAGTCTTTCTTTAAGTTTCTCACAGGGAAAACAGGTATAATTGATGAAAATCCAGCTCAGGAGCTGGAAAGCCCCAAGATAAACAAACGTCATCCTGTTTATCTTACACTGAATCAATCTCTTTCTCTCCTGAATTCCATGGATAAAACCTATAAATATTATACCAGAGACTACTGTATTCTCACTTTGTTTTTGAATTGCGGAATGCGAGTTTCGGAGCTTTGCAGCATAAATATATCTAAAATCAAAGGAGATACATTGAATATAATAGGAAAAGGCGATAAAGAAAGGACAATTTACCTCACCGACTCTGCTCTAAGGTCTATAGAATCTTATATAAAGGACCGAAACACCCTGAAAATCAAGAATCCAACCTCAGCAGATGCGCTGTTTATAAGTTCTTACGGTACCAGAATCACTAAAAGAAGCGTTGAGAAAATAGTTAAAAAGTACACTTCAGCAGCCGGGTTGACTGAGCAAAAGTACACTCCTCACAAACTCAGACACACCGCCGCTACATTGATGTACAAGCACGGCAACGTTGATATCAGAAGTCTTCAGGATATTTTAGGCCACGAAAACATATCGACAACGCAAATCTACACCCACGTCGATAACGAAGACTTGAGAAAAGCTGTAAAATCAAATCCACTGGCGGATTTAAAGTAATACAATACTATGTATTTATATGTATTACAACATTAAGGTTATATAGTGAAAAACTATCGAAACAAAAAAGGGATTTCAGAGTGATATTATACTCTGAAATCCCTTTTTAAATCAGTATTATTAAAATCATTAAATACTTCTTTTAACTCTTCTCAATCCCGGGAAGATTTCATCAGAAAAGTCTTCCTCCATAACCAAACTATCTATATCTTCAACATATTCTATATGATCCCATGCATCCTCGTATTTCTCAGGTGACTCAGTATTAAAACCACCTTCCTCAAGTGATTCGAAATCTTCCATATTATCATCATTTATATTATCATCATCTATTTCGTTCATCTCTGATTCTGACAACTCTTCTTCCAGGATCTTATTTTCAGTAATAGCCTTTGCTATTTCCTCAATTTTAATTGCTTTTATGTCAATACCTTCTTCTTCCATACACTTTCCACAATTATTACAAATCTTTTTATTGTCATATACGCAAGAATCACACTCACCGCAATTATCACATTTCTTATTTGAATTGAATAAACAAAATTCTTTCATTTCACTACTCCTTTAAAATCTTCTCTTGAGATTATATCAGATAAACAATTTATACGCAAATGAATAATGAGAACATAAGTTTGATAAAACATATATGTTATGGTATAATATATAAATAAACTAAGAGAGGTGTTAATATGTCTAAGGATAAACAAACTGAAATATATGAATTTCTTAAAAGTTATACAGAAAACAAAGGGTATCCACCATCTGTAAGAGAAATATGCGACGCAGTAACTTTAAAGTCTACATCCACAGTTCATGGCCACTTGAAAAGACTTGAAAAGAAAGGTTTGATCCGCAGAGATCCAACTAAACCAAGAGCCTTAGAAATACTTGAACTGAACTCTCCAAGAAAAGAAATGATAAATATACCATTGATCGGAAAAGTTACAGCAGGTGCACCTATTTTAGCAACTGAAAACATAGAAGATACTTTTCCTATTCCAATTGATTATATAAAACATGACAGAGATTTATTCATGCTGAAGGTTTGGGGAGAAAGCATGATAGATGCAGGAATAAATGACGGCGACTATGCAATCATCGAAAAATGTCCTACTGCTGCTAACGGAGAAATAGTTGTTGCATTGATTGATAACGAAGCTACCATCAAAAGATTTTATAAAGAAGCTGGTGTAGTAAGATTACAGCCAGAAAATAAAACAATGGATCCAATCATAGTAAATGATTGTACTATATTAGGTAAATTAGTGGGCATTTTCAGAGCTTACTGATTTGCCCTTAATCACACTAAAGCTCCTATTATCCAAATTACAGGAAACAGGAGCTTTTTCTTGTTTTAATTGAAGTGACATTGAACTGACGAAGTTTCTATTGAACCGCCGGCAATTCCACATTATCTGTTTTAAATTCAGTGCATTCGAAATTAAAACCACCCCGCTCGTTCCAATCTTTTGCATTTACGGTATACTTAAGACATATTCCAGTTTTTTGGTCAATACAGAACTCGATATATACAGAAGCCGCAGTATTATATGATTTCATAGAATATTTATCACATGTACGTCCACATATTGTTTCAGTGCCGACTTTATTTAAATCATCAACATATGTCTTATAGAAGGACATATATGACAAAGTCCCTGCTGCAGTGGCTTTTATTTCATCCTCAGTCATGGTTACTTCACTGACTTTTGAAAAAACCCCACTACCTCCTTTTGTACACATGACGTATTTGTCATTTTCTTTTACATACATAAACTCGGAATCACCAATGTTTTCTGAAGCATCCCCCATATTGAAGTAATACCCCTTTTCATTTTTCTTTATTGTCACTACCGCAGTATTTGTTTCTTTGTTATTTTCAAAATAAGCGAACTTATATGTGACAGCATATTCATTACCTAAATGTGCAGAAATATATTCATCGCTATACTGAAAGTCTTTCTGTTCATTGTTATCAACTGTTGAAGTATCCTCTGAAGCAGTGGAATTATCGTTATTGCTATCAGTCGTTGGCGATGAACTTTTAGTACATCCAGCCAAAGAGAAAATTAATACGAAACTTAAAAGCAAAACAGTAATCTTTTTCATATCGCTACCCCCTGATAATAATGTATATTTTTTTGTTAGCTTGCAGCTATTTTATATAGCTTGTCTTACTCTGCTCTTGTTTTCACCTCCCGACTTGCTAAAGCCCTTAATCAGCCAGAATTTTGTAAAAAACTTATTGAAAACTTTTGCTAATATTTATTCGTCTTACTTTAATTATATAATATATATCCGGATTTGTAATCGCCTGCACTGTACAATTTCACCTTTCCAGATATAAAATTACTCCCCTTATTATAAACAGATATTTTATTGAATCTGTCTACTATAAGGAGAGTATATCATTTTACTAAGTTATGATACATGCCTGACGGCCCGTATTTTTTATTCTTATTTAATATCCTGTATTTTTGATAATGCTATCAATACTCCTATTTTGGCATGATCAAAAGTCAATCCGCCCTGAAGGTACGCAATATATGGCTCTCTTATAGGAGCATCTGCAGACAACTCAATACTTGCCCCCTGAATGAATGCACCTGCAGCCATAATTACCTGATCTTTATATCCGGGCATATCCCATGGTTCACATTCAACAAAGGAATCTATAGGAGAACCTTTTTGTATTCCCTTGCAAAAAGCTATAAGCTTATCTTTATTACCAAACTTGACAGCCTGAATTATATCACTTCTCTTGTGATTGTATTTAGGAAGAACCTCAAAACCGGCAAGTTCCATTATTCTGGCACAAAATACAGCACCTTTTACTGCTTCCATTGAAACATGAGGAGCCAAGAACAACCCTTGAAACAAACTTCTCATGACACCAAAAGTTGAACCACACTCCCCTCCTATTCCTGGAATAGTCAGTCTGTAAGCACTTTGAGTCACATACTCTTCTTTTCCCACAATATATCCGCCTGTAGGGGCAATACCGCCTCCGATATTCTTGATAAGGGAACCAGCAACAAGATCTGCGCCTACATCAGTAGGTTCCATAGTTTCGATAAATTCCCCATAGCAATTATCAACGAAGACTATTACATCACTTCTTAAAGCCTTTATTTTTGAAATTGCAAACCCTAAATCTTCTATGCTGAAAGAATTTCTCCATCCATAACCTGTACTTCTTTGAAGATGAACAAGTTTAATTGACGGGTCATTCTTTAATTCCTCTTCTATTCTATCTATATCAAAATACCCTTCCTTAAGATCAATCTGAGTGTAATTAACTCCGAAATCTTTTAGAGAACCAATGTTTTCTTCATTTTCAATACCTATGATATTGTGAAGGGTATCATATGGCTTACCTGAAGCTCCAAGAATAGTATCTCCAGGTCTTAGATTTCCGAATAACGCTGCACCTATAGCATGTGTACCATTAACAAAGTGAGGTCTTACCAAAGCACTTTCGCAGTTGAAAATTCTTGCGTACACTCTGTCAAGAGCATCTCTTCCGATATCTCCGTATCCATATCCTGAAGAATTGGTGAAATGAGCATCGCTGATTCTTTCTTCCTGAAGAGCTTTAAGTACTTTAAATTGGTTATATTCTCTTATCTTATCATAGTATTCAAATTCATCTTTAATATCTTCCATCGCCTCTGAATATAAATTCAAAGTTTCATCGTTTATCTTATATTGTTTCTTTAAATAATCTGCAGTTAAATCTAACATTCATATACTCCTTCTCAACTTTATCCTTAATCCAAATAAAAGCTCTCTATGCAGAGCATAGAGAGTATTTTATATTGTTGTTTCGTTATTAAACAAGATTGCTTTCCCAGGGTTTATAGTAGAAATTGCATGTTTATATATCATCATTTGTTTTCCTTCACAATCCAAAACTACAGTAAAGGAATCGAAACCTTTAACAAATCCTTTTAATTGAAACCCATTTGTAAGATATACTGTAACAGGTATCTTGTTTTTTCTGGCACCGTTTAAAAATATATCCTGCAAATTATTACTTTGCTTGTTCATTCAATCCGTCCTCCATATTCATTTCAATAATTAATTATATTATACTCTTAACTTGACATAATGTCATTAGTTATTTTGGATACAATTTCATCGTCATTTTTAAAGTCTTCCTTGTTAATAAATTCCGCTCTTGGATCTTTTCTAAACCAGGTTAATTGTCTCTTGGCATAATTTCTGCTTCCCTGTTTAATTTTGTCCACCGCTTCCTCTAAGGAGACTTCTCCATTTATATGCTGGAATATTTCTTTATATCCTATTCCCTTCATGGACTGCATATTTTCATTCAACCCCATGTCCTTTAAGTTCCGGACTTCATTAAGAAGCCCCAATTCCATCATTATATCTACCCTTCTATTGATTCTTGCATAGAGATCATTCCTAGGCATATTTAGTATGTAGTAATACAGCTGGTAAGGACATTTGTAGATTTCACTTCCCATATCAAAGGATGAAAAAGCTTTGCCGGTGAGGTGGAATACCTCCATTGCACGTATTACCCTTTTTCTGTTATTGTAATGAATGGCATCAGCACTTACAGGATCTACCGTTCTCAGCATATCATGTATATATTCGTTTCCTTTTTCATCAGCTAATTCATTTAAGTAATTTCTATATTCTTCATCCTTTTCTCCCTCTGCAAAAGACATATCGCAAATGACAGAATTGATATATAATCCTGTGCCCCCTGCAATTATAGGGAGTTTCCCTCTTGAGTGAATATCTTTTATAATTTCAAAGACTTTATCTTTATACTCTGAAACTGTATATTCCTCCTTAGGATCTAAAAAATCAATCATATAATGAGGAATCCCTTCCATTTCTTCTTTTGTAATTTTAGCAGATCCTATGTTCATAAATTTATAAATCTGCATAGAATCTGCTGAGATAATCTCTCCGTTTAACTTTTTTGCCAAAGTTACTGCTATTTCACTTTTCCCTACTGCTGTGGGACCTGCTATTATTAATAATTTATTATCCATTTGTACTCCTTAGGTTATTCTTCTAAATCTCTTTTCAAGCTCATAGTTAGTCAATTTAATTATAGTAGGCCTTCCATGAGGACAGTGATACGGATCCTCCATATCTTTCATTTCATTCACTAATTCTGTCATTTCAGAAATAGTCAGTTCATTGTTCGCTTTTACAGCAGATTTACAAGCGAGTGTTGCTATCCTGTTATATTTTACTTCAAGAGTATCTCCGGAACCTAAGTTTTTTAAATTATCCAGGATGCTCAGGAATAATCCTTTGGTATCAAGCTTACCTAAAAAATATGGAACCTCTTTTATAGAAACTGTATTGATGCCAAATGGTTCAATGACAAATCCCGCATTTTTAAATATTTCCATGTTATCTTCGAAATATACATAGTCATCAAGTGTAAGCTGGATGATGCACGGCACCAGCAATGGCTGTGCCTCAATATGCTTTTCTCTGATCTCACTGCAGTATTTCTCAAAAATATATTTTTCATGTGCAGCATGCTGATCAATAACATATAGGGTATCCAGATACTCGCATAAAATGTAACTCTTGTTAAATTGTCCGATTACCTTTAGATTCGGAATTTTAGGCATACGTTCTGAGGGTTTGTAACTTTCAGCAGTTTCATATACTTCAGCCTTTTGAGTATCAACAGTTCTTTCTCTTTCAGTCCCCTCTTTTTCTTCAATAATACAGTTTTTCTCTGCAGAATCACTTTTCAGATCCAGCGGAAGCTCAACTTCTTTTGGCGGCAGAATTTCACCCCTGAATGTGCTTTCTAACTGAAAGCTTATATTTTCATGAATAACTTCAGGTTCAGGTTTTTCATCAGCCATGAAAGATGCCTGAACACTGTTTCTCAATGCATTATGTATAGTATCAAATATTATTTTAAATAAGGATTTTTCATCGTTAAACTTAACTTCAGCCTTTGTAGGATGAATGTTTACATCTACAAATTCCGGATAAGTCTCCACGTTAATAAGGAAAAAAGGATACTTATTGACTGTAGCAAAAGATTTAAAAGCAGTTTCTGCTGCTGCTGTTATAGTTTTGTTTTTGATATACCTTCCGTTTATGAATATGCTCTGATTATTTCTGCTGCCCCTTGATATCTCCTCTTTTCCTATGTACCCATAGACTGTGAATGTGTCACTGGCACCTTCAAAATATATAAGATTTTCAAGAATCGTTTTCCCATATATATTTCTGATCACGTCCTCTATTTTACCATTGCCGTATGTTTGAATAACTTTCTTGTTATTTACTGAAAGGTTAAAAGAGATATGTGGATTTGAAAGAGAGATTCTCGTAATAATATCATTTATCAAAGCAGCTTCTCTTGAAGTTGATTTCAAGAATTTCTTTCTTGCCGGCACATTATAGAATAAGTCCCTTACTTCTATTGATGTACCCTTATTAACACTGCTTTCTCTGATATATTCGATGGTTCCTCCTTCAATGAAAATCTCACATCCTACTTCTGTCTCCTGAGGTTTTGATTTTAAAACCGTCTTTGAAACAGCTGCTATTGACGGAAGAGCTTCTCCCCTGAATCCCAGGGTACTTATAGAATAAATATCTTCTACAGTTTTAATTTTGGATGTTGCATGAGGCATGAATGCTTTCGAAATATCTTCAGGATGAATCCCCTCTCCATCATCAACTATTTTTATGGAGGTTTCCCCTCCATCATGAATCTCAATAAGTATATTTTTGCTGCCTGCATCTATTGAATTTTCAACTAATTCTTTTACTACAGATGATGGTCTTTCAACTACCTCTCCTGCAGCTATTTTATTTGACGTATTTGTATCTAAAATATTTATTCTTTTCAAGTCCCATCACCTCTTTTATCATTTGATTTCCTTAGCTTTCTTAATAAATTCATATAGTTTATTCATACTGTCCATAGGGGTCATATTCATCACGTCTATGGCTGCCAGCTCGTTAATAAAATTATCCCTCTCAATATCTGAAAAACCAAGCTGTACCCTGGTATCAACTTTGGTATTTGATTTAGTGCTGGCCTTACTTTTTGTTTCTGGTCTCATTTCCTGTGTGTTTTCTTTTATTTCAAGAGTGGATTCCAATTCATCGAGTATTTCCTTTGCTCTGGTAATCAAAGGTCCTGGCAATCCAGCAAGCTTAGCAACCTCAATACCATAAGACTGGTCTGCTCCACCAGGCACAATTTTTCTTAAAAAGACAATGGTATCTTTAAGCTCTTTAACAGCTACTGAATAATTCTTAACTCCGTTTATCTGTTTCTCAAGCTGGGTCAGTTCATGGTAATGTGTTGCAAAAAGAGTTCTTGGTTTTACTTTTCCCTTTGAAAGATGCTCAATTACTGCCCATGCAATACTAAGACCATCATATGTTGATGTTCCTCTTCCCACCTCATCAAGTAGCACCAGTGAATCGGAAGTCACATTTTTCAATATATTCGAAACCTCCCACATCTCTACCATGAACGTGGATTTTCCTCCAGCCAGGTCATCAGAAGCACCTATCCTGGTAAATATTTTATCACATATTCCTATATTGGCTTTTTTGGCAGGCACAAAACATCCGATCTGAGCCATTAATGTTATCAATGCAACTTGTCTCATATATGTTGACTTACCGGCCATATTAGGACCTGTAATTATCAGCAATTGATTTTCCCCTGAGTTTAAGTAAGTATCATTTGAAATGAATTCCCCTGATGGAATAACCTTCTCCACTACAGGATGACGCCCGTCAACAATGGAACTATCTCCCACTTCATTAAGAAGAGGCTTGCAGTAATTGTTATCTAGAGATACCTTGCTGAAGGTGCTCAGAACATCTGTTTCCGCAATTATCCTCCCGGTAATTTTAATTCTTTCAATTTCCGAGTCAACTTTATCCCTGATATCACAGAATGATTTGTATTCCAGATCAACCAGCTTTTCTTCAGCGCCTAATACGCTCTCTTCAATCTTCTTAAGTTCTTCAGTAATGAATCTCTCTGCATTTGCAAGAGTCTGCTTTCTTATGTATCTTCCTACAGGGATCGAACTGAAGTTCGCCCTGCTGATTTCTATATAATATCCAAAGACTTTATTATAGCCTACCTTCAGAGACTTTATGCCAGTGACTTCTCTTTCCCTGTGTTCAATTGATGCTATCCATTCTTTTCCCTTAAGCTTGGCTTCCTTCAATCTGTCAATTTCCTCGTTATATCCTTCTTTTATTATTCCTCCGTCTTTCAGAGTAATTGAAGGATCATCAAGTATTCCTTTTTCAAGAAGATCTTTTATATCAGTCAGTTCATCAATTTTCATACAGTATTCTTTAAATTGCGAAGAATTGAAGGAGGACATTATCTTTTTTATTTCAGGCACTTTATATAAAGATAGTTTTAAACTGATCAAATCTTTCGGAGTTACATTCTTATTTGAAATTTTACCTATTATACGCTCAATATCATAAATGGAATCCAAAGCCTCCCTTAGCTCTTCCAGAAGGGAAACTGAAGATGTAAGCTCCTCCACCAGGTCAAGCCTCTTCTGGATCATTTCTTTGTTTATTAAAGGTTCTTCAATAAACCTTCTTAAAGTTCTTGATCCCATGGCTGTTTTAGTTTTATCAAGAACCCAAAGAAGTGATCCTCTTTTAGTCTTTTCCCTTAAATTCTCTGTAAGTTCAAGATTCCTTCTGGAAGAGGAATCCAATGTCATGTAATCCTCGACTTTATAGAACTCAATTGAGTCAATATTTGACAATGTATCTTTCTGAGTTTCAATTATATATTTAATCAATGCATTTGCACAGCACTCAATGTTATGGTCTATTCGAATATTTTCAAGGTTATTGAATTGTTCTTCGTAAGAACTGAAGTCTTCTGAAAAATACTTTTCTCCTCTTACTGTAACCAATCCTGAAAAGGCATCGAAAAGCTTGGTTTTTACATCATCATCTGTTTCTTCATTAATTATGATCTCTGAAGGCTTAAATTTTGCTATTTCATCCTGAATCAATGTAAAATTCCCTGCGAAACCTGTACATTTAAAATCTCCGGTTGAAATATCAGTTGCTGCCAAAGAAACCTTATCTTCTTTAATATAAATTGACATTAAATAATTGTTTCTGCTGTCATCAATAAATGCTGTATCGTTGAATGTTCCTGGGGTTAAAACTTTTATTACATCCCTTTTAACGATACCCTTTGCTGCTGCAGGATCTTCAACCTGCTCACATATTGCAACCTTATATCCTTTTGTTATCAGCCTGCCTATGTAATTTCCGGAAGCATGATATGGTATTCCGCACATAGGGGCTCTTTCCTCAAGACCGCAGTCTCTTCCTGTAAGAACCAATTCCAGTTCTTTAGATGCGATTTCAGCATCCTTAAAGAACATTTCATAAAAGTCACCTAATCTGAAAAATAATATGCAGTCTTCATACCTTTCTTTTATTTCAAAGTATTGCTGCATCATTGGAGTCAATCCCATAAAAACCTCCTGAATATATAAAAGCTCTTTATCAGAGCTTCTTAACATAAATTATTTCCAGTGAGTCGTTAAAACCCACCGGAAATATAGAGAACCAACTTCAACTATTAACTTATGCATAAGTTAAGTTTCTGTAATGGTTCTCTATAGTACATACCTGATTATAATTCATACAATTGATTTATTTCAAGTGAGTTCCTTTTTCATCCTGAAATATCGTTCCCTGCTTCATCAACGCCCCTAATGTCATTTTAAAGTAATTCTTGCTTGTGTTGAACTCTCTTCTAATATCGTCAGGATTTGATTTGTCGTTGTATGGAATTGACCCACCATTTTCATTTAAAGCTTTTAATATTTTCTCGATTAAAACTTCTCTCTCATCAAGTTTCCTTTTTCTTGTTGTAAGTCCAAGAGTTCCATCCTCATATATTCTTCTGATTCTTAATTTTAACTCTTCACCCATGTGGACATATTCATAATATTCATTTTTAAGCATTAATGCCTTATATTTTGAATCCACAGCCAATTTCAAGGTTCCATTTTCATTTATTCCATATACTACAGCTGCAACCTCTTCATCTATTTTATAATTTTCAGCTGTTTCAAGGTAATCTTCAACATCAGTAGATGCAGCAAGTCTTCCAGTCTTATCGATATACAGGTAAAGAAGATACTTTTTCCCTTTTTCCAGCTTATATAACTGTTCTTTAAGAGGTATTAATACATCCCTTCCTATGCCTATATCTGCAAATGCACCTATTGGTGTAATATCCACTACCTGAAGATATGAAACATTGAAACATGTCCCGTAAGGCTTCTTTAAAGTTCCGATTATTCTATCCTCTGAATCTCTGTAAATAAAAACATTCAACACTTCATCAACTTCAGGCTTCTGTCCTGCAAGACTTCCATTCGGTATAAGTATTTCCTGTTCATCATCGGTGACAAAAATACCGAAGTCACGCACTTTAACAACTTTTAATTCATTATACTCACCTAATTTTACCATTTAAATCTCCTCTTTTTTATATTTAGCCGAATTTTCAGCATAGTTTTTTGCTGATTCCCTGATACTTAGTTTTTCTAACTCAGTAAGATTTCTTATTACTTTTGCAGGAGCCCCGAGGCAAAGAACTCCTGATGGAATATCAGAGTTTTGTGTTACAAGCGCCCCAGCCCCGATAATTGTATTTTTCCCTATTTTTGCATTATTTAATACAATACTTCCCATCCCTATCAATACTTCATCTTCTATTAAGCAGCCGTGAATAATAGCACCATGACCTATGGTAACCTTATCTCCGATTTGTACTTTATGTTCTTTGTCAACATGAATGACGGCATTATCCTGAACATTTGTATACGAACCAATTTTAATGGAGTTTTCATCTCCCCGGATAACTGCACCAAACCATACAGAAGAATTTGAACCAATTTCCACAGCTCCAACAATTGTTGAGTTCTCAGCAGTATAAACATCACTATGTATAAAGGGTTTATATTGTAAAAAATTTTTTATTATAATAAATCCCTCCTTTGAACATAAACTAAGTACCTTTCGTACTATTATATAATATAAAGCAAGTTTTTTAAAGAAGGGTGCCTGTGAATAGTAAAGAAAATATATTTAAATATGAACCTGATACAATACAAGATTCTAACCTGAATTTTTATTACGGCATCACCTCTTGCCTATCTAATATTTCTGACAATAAAAACTCATTGGCAGAAACATTAGAACACAGGTACAAAAATAACCTGGATTTTATTTTTATTACAGAACATAACTCACTTTTAAAAGCTGAGGTGAAATACAAGTCAGCCAGGATTTCAAAATGGGCATATTTTATCACAACAATAAAAAAATACAGCAAGAAGCACTTGCGGCCTATAGCTGTTATTGGATTTGAAAGCAAAACTCACAAATGGGGAAACCTGAACATATTAAATTCAAAAAATTACTTTGACGGCGAAGTCAAGAATTTATCCTTACTTCTATTATGGATGCTGGTAAATGAAGATGGAATGATTTTCATCGACCATTCTCATAAGCCCTCTGCTGTAATGCCATATAATCCTTTACTTAATAAATTTATCATATCTGTAAAAGTAAGAAGATCCCATTATTTTAAGTACTATTATGAATTGCTTGATGCAGGCTGGAAGTTAGGTGTTGTCAGTTCCCAGGATGATTCACAGGATTCAGAAAATCACACTTGTATAATCTCCAATAAACTTAATAAAAATTCATTGTTTGAAAGCTTCAGAAAAAGAAGGACATATTCCACTGAATCTAAAACTTTAAAGGCTTACTTCACCATAAATGGTTACTTCATGGGGGATATAATAAATAAAGGAGATTTTCAAACCGTAGATATTTTCATATTCTTACAGGATTTCAAGTATAAAATAAATAAGTTCGAAATTATTGCAAACAATGGGCAAATATTAAAGGTGTCAGGAAATGTAAACTTATATAAGATAAAATACTTTGTAAAAATACCCTTTACCAGAAGTATTACCTGGCTTCTGGTAAAAATATATCAGGATAACAATAAAATCGCCCTTACCTCCCCAATTTTTCTCACCCATTAAGTTTTATTTGGTATAAAGTACAGGACAAATAAAAATATACCCTGCAGAACAGACTATTAATTATCCGTGTCACAGGGTACATTTTATACTGTAATAAAGTTATTTATAAGGGTTGTGCCTAATTACTGCTTTTCCTTTATGCCTTTGTTCATATTTTTAACTCTGTTAGGTTTAGCCTTAGGTCTTATTTTAGCTTCACCTTTCTTTGCCATAGCTTGTTTGCTTCCTTGGTTCAGATCCAAAAACCACAAAAAAAACAAAAGTGTTATACCGTTTAAGGCTATTCCTTTAATATCATTCTGGGTTCTTAAGGCAAACTGAAGTAAAAGCAGCGCACCTGCAATTCCTGCAGGAATCCACTTGTTTATATTAAATTTGCTCAGAACAAATTTCTTTAAAACCTGAAATGTTATTAGCATTGCTGCAAAAATTAAAATAGTTTGTAGTAAAATAGTTGCCATAGCCATTCTTATTTCCTCCCTGATACTTTATGATAGATACTATAATAAAGTATAATCTAAACATTTTCAATACCCTTTAGGAATATTAATCCACGTAATACAAATTTTTTATACAAATAGTCATATTATTAATAAAATAATAATTAACTAAAAAATATTTTTATATTTTTATATTTTTATATGGAATTTTTTGAACTTATTTGATAAAATAAAAACAACAATAAGACTGTGAGGTGATATAATGTCTATGAATCAATTATCTCATTTAGATGATCTAGACTTACAAATATTAGACATATTAATAAAGGACTGCAGAACTCCATATCTTGAAATTGCAAGAATTTGCCACGTTTCAGGTGGGACAATCCATGTAAGAATGAAGAAGATGGAAGATATGGGGATAATAAAAGGTACTCGCATAGTACTTAATTTGCCTAAACTAGGATACGATGTATGCTGTTTCGTAGGAATCTATGTTGATAAGACCTCTTCATTCAATTATGTTTTTGAAGAATTGGCAAAAATTAAAGAAGTTGTAGAATTACATTTGACTACCGGAGATTATTCTGTTTTTGCTAAGGTAATATGTAAAAACATTTCAGATCTTCAGGATCTGCTTATGAATAAAATCAATACTATAGCTGGAATTCAGAGAACTGATACTTTCATTTCCCTAACTCAGCCTGTTGACAGAAATATTCAGCTGTAACAACTGGAATAATACTTCTTACATAAAACTTGGCCGTGCCCAAGTTTTTTTTGTTTGTATAGAATATAAAAAAAATATATGGTTAAACTAAGAATTGAAAAAAGTGAAAAGGAGTGTGTTTTTATGAGGACACTTGATACCTTGGTTCTTATTTTAGTCATAATAGGATCCTTAAATTGGGGTTTGATAGGATTCTTTTCCTTTGATTTGATAGCAAGCCTCTTTGGTCAAATGTCGATTGCATCAAGAGTAATATACTCAATCGTAGGCGTATGCGGACTCTATGCAATATCATTTTTTGCAAAAGACAGGAATAACTCATTAGACTAGTACATAAAAAAATCGCCAAGGCGATTATGAGCCGTCGATTTTTTTCTCGCATCTGCCTTTCCGAACGTATGTGAGGAAAATATGGCAGGCGACAAATTCTCTTTTTTTACTCTTTAGGGAATGTTATCAGAGCAAGTAAGAATCCCATATACTTTAAGTTATCTACAACTTGGAAATTTTATAATTTCCTAAAGAGTAAAAACTCTTCAGACAAGAAGAGTTTTTTGTTTTATTTGTGTAATATAAGTTTCGGTAAAGAATTAATTAAAAGAGATACTTGATAAATATTTAATAATACCAAGTATCTCTTTTAATTAATCCTTTATATAATGTATAATAATATTGTGTAAATTACGAGAGGAGGGGATTTTTATTTACTATTCAATTTCTAACATGAAGATTTATGAACTTATAATCTTCTTTTTTATTTATTCATTTGCAGGTTGGGTAACTGAAGTTATCTATTCATATAAAACCAAGCATATCTTAATTAATAGGGGATTTCTTTACGGGCCATACTGCCCTATTTATGGAACCGGAATCATTTCAATTGTATTATTCCTTGATAACTTTAGATATAACTTCTTTCTTCTTTATATTTTTAGTGTAATTTTAATTTCTGCAATAGAATATTTTACGGGATTCGTACTGGAAAAATTCTTCAACACCAAATGGTGGGATTATTCAAAAGAACCATATAACTTACATGGAAGGATATGCCTTCACTTCTCATTAATTTGGGGAGTAGCTGCACTTCTTGTGGTAAAGATATTAAACCCTTTAATATCAGCAGGATTATCTTATATTCCCGTGTACATACAAGTACTTATAGCGTATTTTACTGTTACTTTGTTTTTATTAGATTTTATATTTACACTTGCTTCTTTAGCTAAATTCAGTAAAGTCCTTAGCAAATTGCAATCTATTTCTTCAGAACTTAAGGAAAGATATGAGTATGTAATCAGCTCTACTAAAGATATAGCTGTTGATGCTGTACAAAATTTAGAAAGCAATATTAAAGAACTTAGAGGAAAATATGACAAAGCTTTCGAGAATTTAGATTTTAACCACAGGAGACTTTTAAATGCATTCCCCAATTTGAAACCTAGCAGATTCGATAACATTTTAAAAGAAGTAAAAGAAAAACTTAATTCTTTGAGAAGAAAAATATAATAAAAATAGAGTCGGTTTTTGCCGACTCTATTTTTATTATATAAGAAAGTGTATTCTTTTTTATAGATTATTTATAATTTCAAACAATTCCAGCGCAGCTTTCCTTGGCCCTTTTTTCTCATAACCTGGTATTGCAAGAGCTGTTTTAATTTGTCCTACTTTAACATTTGATGAAAAGAAGTCATTAAAATATCTATCCATCAGCAAATCGCATTCATGTTGCTTTTGAGCCGGACCAAAAGGATTTGCGAAATATGATTTCACAAGTCCTTTTTCTGTAGTTGTTCCTTTAGCTACTCTTGCCCCATCCTTGAAGACTCTTATAGCATCCTCAGGAGTCTTGAAATATTCAATTGACTTATCTTGATCTGATACTTTATCATAGTTGTTTGCATATAGGAAAAGATCTACTTTATACCCTTTCATTATCTCTTTATATGAGGCAACAGGCATAACCAGACGGGCATTTATTTTATCCGGATTCATGAATATACTTCTATCCATTTCTTTAAAAGCATAACCTTGATCCAAATCATCCAACCTTACAAAGGCTCCTATTTCAGTTCCATATCCATATATCTGACCATTTTTTTCTTTTATTGTACCCATGTCATCAAAAACAATTGTCATATCCGAAATATAATCTTCACTTAATCCTCTGAAAGCCTCTAAACTTTCTGATTTTCCGGCTCCGGAATCCCCCACTATAATAACATTAGCTTCTTTTCCGTTTTTCAGTATGATATTTACCATAGCCCCATGAATCGGCAGATGGCCTCTTTTTATCTGAATTATATTGTGCAGAGTAAGACTCATTTTTTTCATGTATCCAAAATAGTCAATCTCTTCAGAATGATTTACATAACCAAACATGATATCATTTTGTTTATCATCATAAAATACAGTCTGAAGTTCATCAGTATTCTCTCTTGCACCATATACATATATGATATCCGGCTTCTTTCCTCTATATTCTTCCTCTTTAGCTAATTCAAACAAGTTGCACAATGTAATTCCATGCTCCATAAAATCCCTGTGGAAATATAGAAAAGCCAATAAATCACCTATTTTTGCCGGATAACAAAACCAGTGTTCTTTATCAATTATTGCTTTCTTCAAAGGATTTTCTTTAACCTCTTGAAACATTCCATCTCTTGTATTTTTTTTAGGATAAGTTATAAAAGGTGTTTGAAGTAATATAGTGTCTATAAAGGGAATTTCTTCAAGAACTCTGTATTGTTCCGGTGCAGCCCACACAGTATTTGTCAGCATTAAGCTTGCATTTCCTCCAACTGGCAATTGCCTGAAAACGTTTGGACTATGTCCTAAAATATTTTTTTCTATCTTTCTGTACAACCTCAATATCAATCTGCTGAACTGTGAGTTTACTTCAGTGAAGCTTACAGCCGCAAGACCTGCTTTGACTCTGTTGGAATACATTATAGTGTATCTCTCCAACTTTCTCCAGAATAGATACAAGTCTTCCACAAAAGCGATAAATCCATCCTTGTTTTCCACAAGATATATATATTCAGGCTTAACATTTGTTATTTCTTCAATGCTAAATATTGTTAATATCTTAAATAAATTTATAACTTCTGATTCCAAGCTGTCAATTGAAACATCACCTAGTCCATCTTTCAAGAATCTGTAGCTATGAGAGCACTTCTTTTTAGACTGTTTAAGGTATGCCTCCAACACTCTCTTAAAACCATCGCTTTCCAGCAAAGTTTCATAATTGTCGCAGTACTTTGCAGTAAAATTAATGGTTGCTTTATCATTACTTAATGAAAATTCCTTCTGCATAATTCAGCCCCCCCAATTTGCATTTAAATTTTTCTGAAGTTAATCTTTTAAAATTTATCTTTATTATAGGACTCCAACTGCAACTTAACTTATGCATGTTCATTTCTTCCAGAACTTTGAATTATAAAGCTTCACTGCTCCTAAAGACCGGCCAATGGAAGCTTTATAATGAAATATCTTAGAATTTTTGAATTATATATAAGTTTTGGTTAAGCTGGAACCTTATATTGGATTCTTAGTAAAGTATATCATACAAAGGGGAATTTTGAAAAAACATTTTTTTATTAATATTTAAAATATTGAGTTCCTCTACCAAAGCTCAATAGTTACTTTTTATTATAATTACTGGCTAAAGTTGCTTAATATTACATCCTGAACTTTTTTATGAAGTTCACGCTCTTCTTCCTTTGTTAAATTACTTGTATATATAGGCTGTCCGAAAGTAACTTTAACATCTGCTTTCTCAAATTTTTTATTTAATTCGTATCCCTTATAAGTTCCATCAATAGTTACAGGAATTATAGGAGCTTTCGCTTTAGTAGCCAGCTTTATGCTTCCTTTTTTAAACTCTTTCATAACACCATCTTTTGCCCTTGTTCCTTCAGGAAATATAGCCATGTCCAGACCATTAAGGACATTATCGGCACCCGCATTGATTACATTTACAGCAGCCCTTGCATCTTCCCTGTCAATAGCCACGCAACAAAGCCTAATCCAGAAGCCAATTACAGGAACCTTCAACAGTTCCTTTTTCGCAATAAATCCAATGGTTCTTTGAGCAGAATATAATAAAACCGGAATATCCAGTAAACTTTGGTGATTTGATATAAAAACACACGCTCCGGCAGGGATATTTTCACGCCCGTTGATTTCAACCTTCAGTCCTACAGTTTTCACAGTAACTTCCGCCCAGCGTAAAACAGCCATATCCCTATATTTCATAGCCGCTTTCTCACCAGACCTTTTTCTGATAAATGCATATTTCATTCCTCTGAGACCCAGAAGAATCATGTTAATTCCATAATAAATACCTTTTACTAATTTTGCCATCTATTTACACCACCTAAAAATCATCTTCTTTGATTATACTATTTCCTATTGAAAGTTCAAGTGTTTCCGTTCTTCTCATACTTACAATATAGTGATAAAATATAGTTATTGATTTTAATAAGGGGGATAAAATGAAAAAATTAAAATTTATAACACTAATTATTGCTATATTATTTTTGTTTGTATCATGCAGCATTAATACATCAAAGATACCTGAAACCCCAAATGTTGCTGGAGTAAAAATTCATTTTATTGATGTGGGGCAGGGAGATGCAATATTAATTCAGTATAAGGATAAAAACATGCTTATTGATTCATCTACAAATAATGAAGAAAAAAAGTTCAAAAGCTACATAACTGCATTAAACATAAAAAAACTGGATGCGGTAGTTACCACTCATCCTGATGAAGACCATATAGGAAATATGGCCTGGGTAATAAAGAATTTTGATATCGGCAAATTTTATGCTCCAAAAAAGACTAGTACTACCAAAACCTTCGAGAATATGATTACTGAATTAAAAAATAAAAACCTTAAGATTAATGTTCTTAAAGCAGGATCATCAATTGAATTTTCAGAAGATGTGAAACTGGAAGTATTTGCTCCTAACAGCGATAATTATGGGGAAAGCAATAACAACTACTCACCTGTTATTAAATTGACCTATGGCGGCAACTCCGCATTATTTACCGGAGATGCCGAGAAAGAATCAGAAAAGGAAACCCTTCAGAAAGGCTATAATCTCAAGTCTGACATTCTTAAGGTAGGGCATCACGGAAGTTCATCCTCTACATCAACAGATTTTTTAAAAGCAGTAAGTCCGCGATATGCAGTTATTTCCTGCGGTAAAGATAATAAATATGGTCATCCTCATAAGGAAACTATAAACAAGCTGACAAATATAAAAGCAGAAATCTACAGGACTGATCAGGACTCAACAATAACAGCTGTTTTGGATGGCCAAAACATAACCATGACCCGCGCAAGAACCAACTAAGGCATTCAGCCTTTAATAACTTCCTCATATACTATAGTGTTCCTTTACTGAAATTTAACTTATGCATGTTGATTTCTTCGAGGATTGAAAGAAGAAGCGGCATGCAAATATAATTATAAAGCTCTTATATTGTGAGTTATAAAGCTTCACTGCTCTATGGGGTCGACTCTTGGAAGCTTTATCAATGAAGAATATTTTAGAGCTTTTGAATTATATGCATAAGTTAATAGTTGAAGTTGGAACCCTATATAAAAGAGAGCTGTACATTTTAAACTGTACAGCTCTCTTTTACTTCCTCTGAAGATTCTGTTGTAATATATTTGTTCCAATCTTTGTATATGTGAAAAAGATTCACCACGTCAGCCTCATTGTATATGAGTATCTTTTCAATTTTCTCCTTAGGCATTCGTAAGATATATTCATTATCTTTCAATACCTTATGGAAGGTCTTAGCAAGGTTGGCCCCGGATATCAGGTCACTCTCCTGTCGTTCAATGTTAAATTGTTTCTCCAGATTTTTTAAACCTATGCTTTTTTTATTTGTTTTCTCATATTCCTTCTGCAGATCAATAGATAAAAAATGTTCTTCGATGGAAAAATCAACCTCAAATTTTTGAAACAAATAATTTATAACTGTAAAATCATTATTGCCTGAGAAAGTTACAATTGATTTTTTTGATTTGTTTATGCTTATATCATGCAGATAATCTTTAGCTAAAATCAAAATATCCTTAACTTCACTCTTATTTTCAATCATATACTGAGTAACATTAATTTCACAATCTTCAGCTGAGAAATAACATGCTCCGAAAACACCTACACACTTTGGTTTTTTATAGACATAATGCTCCAGGTCAAAATACACAGCATCCTCAAAAGATATGTCCGCATCGTAAAAGTTAAGCATATTTTCCTTTGAAAACTCCGGTACTTTTATAGTGTTTTGTCTAATAATCACTGAATCTCACTCTTTCTATCAAACATATTGAATATCATTTATATTTAAATTATAGGTCACATCCTTCCTTTCAACAACTATTTTTATTTTTTTTCTAATCTCTTCATCTTCGCTGACCTTATCCAGTAGTTCTTTTGTAGGGTTTATGCAATACGGATGGCTTACAGCCTTTAACATTGTAAAATCACCTGAAGTATCTCCATATGCGTAACTTTGAGAAAGGTCAATATCGTATCTGCATACCATTTCATCAATTGCCTCTTTCTTGCTTTTTGAATCCCACATAGGAATCACATCACCCGTATACTTGTTTTCTTTATCTAATAAATACACTGCACCTTTATAATCATCAAAACCATATTTCAAAGCCATTTCTCTAACAAGCTCTATTGGTGAACCGGATATGATGATAAGGACATGATTATTATCTTTATGCCATTTAATGCGCTCCCTGGAATAAGTATACACCCTTCCTCCTTTCTGTTCGATTACTCTTTGAGCAATATATTCAATATGCCGTTTATCTATTCCTTTGATTGCTTCAATATATATACTAATCATCTTCAATAAATATAAATCATAATCTCCTTCTCTCCTATCCCATTTGATAAAACTTGGGCGCACTTCCTTATACCACTTGTCAGACTCAATAATTTCATACTTTATCATTTTCTTAAAAATCTCAGTAATCAGGCCTTCTCTGTATAAGGTTCCATCAATATCAAAAAACGCTGCAACTCTTGACATATTACCACCTCTTTAATTTTTAATTTTTATTCTATCATCATTTACATATGCAATTCAATATAAAATTATAATAATTTTACATTGATATATTATTGACTATCCTTTCTTATATTATTATAATATATACATGATAATGATTTTCAATGTGAGGTGTTAATGATGTGCATTTGCGATTTAAAACCTGGTGAAGCTGGTTTTGTAAATAGGATAACGGGAAATGAAAAGCTTGCTAAGAGACTTCTTGCCCTTGGCTGTACTGCAGGTACAGAAATAACTTTAAAAAGAGTCGCTCCCTTAGGTGATCCTATAGTAGTTAACCTTAGAGGAACTGATTTTGCATTAAGAAAGAAAGATGCTCAATATATATTTATAAAATAAGGGGGAAAATATATGACAACTATTGCTCTACTTGGAAACCCCAATGTAGGTAAAACAACATTGTTTAATGAACTGACAGGATCTAACCAGTATGTAGGTAACTGGGCTGGTGTTACTGTAGAAAAAAAGGAAGGATTCCATAAAGATATAAAAATTGTGGATTTACCTGGAATTTATGCTATGGACACTTTTTCAAACGAAGAAAAGGTTGCAAAAAATTTTCTTTCTGAAGGTAATGCTGACGCTATACTGAATATAGTAGACGCTTCAAATCTCCAGAGAAATCTGTATCTTACAACACAGCTGAAAGAATTTAAAATACCTATTCTTTTGGTATTGAATATGATGGATATTGTTCTCCAAAGAGGATATCTTATCAATATTGACTTATTGGAAAGGGAGCTTGGTGTAAAAGTTATTCCCATTAGTGCTTCAAAAGGCAGGGGAATTGACCAGATAAAAAGCGAACTTGAAAATAAGAATTTTTTAAACTATCCAATTGATAATGACTTTCATCTTCAAAGCGAAGAGGAAGTATATGGTTTTCTGGATAAACTGGTACCAAAAATCTTAATAAGCAGAGACTCAAAAGATTCAAACGAAATAAACAGGAAAAACCATGAAATATTAAAGAATCTTGATATAAAGGAAAAAAAGGTGTTCAATTTTTCTGAGACCATGGATAAAATACTCCTAAATCCTTTCCTTGCATATCCTCTATTTTTTATAGCCATAGTCTTAATATTCAAATTCACATTCAGTTGGGTTGGCATTCCTCTTTCTGACTGGCTGGATCAAACCATCCTGCAGGGGGCGATAATAGCTGGTATGAAAAATCTGTTGTCATCATCTTCCGCCTGGTTTCAGAGTCTGATAATAGATGGCATTATATCAGGTGTAGGAAGCATAGTTGTACTTCTTCCTGTAATTCTGGCATTATTCTTCTGTATATCTATACTTGAAGACTCAGGATATATGGCAAGGGCAGCTTTCTTAATGGACAAACTTATGAGAAAGATGGGGTTATCCGGGAAAGCCTTTATTCCCATGATGGTAGGCTTTGGCTGTACTGTTCCAGCAATAATGTCTGCAAGAACCCTTGAGAGCGAAAAAGACAGAAAACTAACAGCATTATTGGTTCCGTTTATGAGCTGTAATGCAAGGTTGCCTGTTTATCTGGTTTTTGCCAGTGTATTTTTTAGAGGCAGAGAAGGTATAGTAGTAGGCTCTCTATATTTAGGAGGAGTACTTGTTGCATTTCTTATAGGGATATTATTTAAAAATACATTGTTCAAAAAGGATGAAGAGCCTTTTATAATAGAACTTCCTGAATATAAGATGCCTGAGATAAAGAATGTATTCAGGCATACATGGGATAAAGGGAAGGATTTCTTAAAGAAAGCTGGAACAATTATTTTCGCAATGAGCGTTGTAATATGGTTTTTGTCAAACTTCAATTTTTCAGGTCTGTCAGGAGAGGTGAACAATAGTTTTCTTTCCTCAATAGGAAGCTTCATTGCTCCATTTTTCGCCCCATTAGGCTTTGGGAACTGGCAGTCTGCAGTATCACTGCTGACTGGACTTCTTGCTAAAGAAACAGTTGTTTCAACTATGGAAGTAATATTTAAAGGCGATCTTTCATTGATACTTCCTGAATATTTCAATTTTCTGACTGCCTTGTCATTTTTGGTGTTTGTTTTATTATATACACCATGCGTTTCTGCAGTAGGGACAATGAAAAAAGAGTTCGGGATAAAGTTTACCCTGTTCTCAATTGTATATCAGCTTACCGTTGCCTGGGTTGTTTCATTCATGGTATATAACGTAGGGAAACTATTCTTTTAAGGAAGTGATTTAGTTGAAAGAAATATTAATAACAGGTGCTATAATTGCATTTTCTATATTAATAATATTTAAGAGTTTGAAAAAATCTTCTAAAGGGGAATGTAACTGCGGAAGTTGTTCAAGCAGCTGTCCAAAGTACAAAACCAAAGATATAGAATTGAAAAAGTAACCTGAAAAAGAGCCGTTGCAGCGGCTCTTTTTCTTGTGTTTATATAAAAAACTTGAGTTTAAATTTACATTTTTTCAACCACTTTTATCCCAATGAGATAAAGTGCATTTTTAATTACCTGACATGTAGCTTCTACTAATTTTATTCTTGCATTTTTAAGTTCTTCATCTTCCAGGTTACCTACAGTATGTGCATTATAAAATTTATTGAAAGCTTTAGCTACCTCTATTGAATATCTCGTAACTACTGAAGGTTCAAGTTTTTCTATAGCATACATTATATTTTTATTAAAGCTTTCCAGGGTTTTTATCAGTTCAAATTCTTCTTTTGAGTCTAGCTTGCTGTAATCCGCATCACCCTCTGCTTCCCCTACTTTTCTCAATATACTTTTCGCCCTTGCATATGAGTATTGAACGTACGGTCCAGTTTCTCCATCAAAAGACAGCATTTCATTCCAGTCAAATACTATATCCTTTTCTCTTGAATTCTTGAGATATGTGAATATAACAGCACCAATGCCCACTTTTTCAGCTACTTCTTCCTTGTTTTCCAGGGATGGATTCTTTTCATTAATTATTTCAAGAACTTTTTCTTTTGACTCTCTTAATAAGTCCTCTAACAGAATTACTTCACCTTTTCTTGTGGAAAGCTTTCTGTCCGCAAATTTTATTAGTCCGAAGCCAACATGTACGCAATCTTCAGCCCACTTATGTCCTGCTAATTCAAGTACCTTGAACACCTGTTTAAAGTGAAGTGCCTGAGGTGATCCCACAACATAAATACTCTTTTTGAAGTTGTAGTTATTCTTCCTGTACATTGCAGCTGCCAAATCTCTTGTAGCATAAATTGTAGCTCCATCAGACTTCAATATTATACATGGAGGCATATTGTAATCTTCAAGCATTACAACCTTAGCCCCATTACTTTCTGTAAGAAGATTCTTCTCAGTTAACTCATCAATTACTACATCCATCTTATCGTTATAGAAACCTTCACCTGCATAGGAATCAAATTTCACATCCAATTGACCGTAAACCTTGTTAAATTCCTTTAAAGACAAATCCGTAAATCTCTTCCACAACGCTGTTGCTTCCTGGTCTCCATCTTCCAACTTCTTAAACCACATTCTTCCTTCATCTTCAAGAAGAGGATTTTTTTCTGCTTCATCGTGAAACTTTACATATATTCTAAGAAGTTCGTTTATTGGTTCTCTCTCAAGAGCTTCCTCATCAACCCATCTCTTATAAGCTGAAATAAGTTTTCCAAACTGTGTTCCCCAGTCTCCAAGGTGATTAATTCCTACAGCCTTATACCCCTCAAATTCATACATTCTATACAAAGCATTTCCTATAACCGTTGAGAACAAATGACCAACGTGGAAAGGCTTAGCAATATTAGGTGATGAATATTCTACACATATAGTTTCCCCATTACCTATTTGTGATGCCCCATAGTTATCTCCGGAAGCAAGTATGCTTTCAATTGTATTTTTGGAAAAAGCACCTTTATCAACAAAAAAGTTTACATACGGTCCTAAGTTTTCAATTTTCTCAAAACCTTCATTGCTTATTTTTTCCTTAACTTCGGATGCAATTGCATTTGGAGCCTTTCTCATAACCTTTGCCAGCTGGAAGCATGGAAATGCGTAATCTCCCATTTCTCCTCTAGGCGGAATTTCTAATAATTCTTCTATTTTATCCTTCTCCAATTCAATTAATGAAGCAATTCTTTCTGCAATAATCTTTTTATAATCCATATATGTTCCTCCTATTAATTAATAACAAAAATAAAAAAGTCCCTTTATTTAATAAAATAAAGAGACGGAATTTCCGCGGTACCACTCTAATTGCAATAATGCCACTTTAAATAATTAACGCTGTTCCTGCGACGGTCCAATAAACATCAGACAGTTTCTCCAAGGTTCTCTTCATTTAATCTATCCTGCAGAGCTTACACCCTCCTCTGCTCGCTTATGGCATCAACTAAATTACTCTCCTCTTCTAAGAATATTCCTTATTATATTTTCTTTAATATTATACAGTCTGTTTTTTATTATTGTCAACATTAAAATACCCCAGGGGTAGTTCCAACACCTGGAAGCACCCCTGGGGATATTTACACCCCTTACTTTAAACGGGCAGTTAAAAACATTATGTTCATGCCCATTCCTATCCACTTACTTTCATACTCAGTGGTTACATTTCCTTTGAAATCAGAATTATGCAAATCATAGGTATAGTATTCAATATCGAACCCTGATTCTTTAAAGTATTCTAATGACTCATCAAATAATCCTTTGTCATCAGTTTTAAACCATACTTCAGAACCCTTTTTCAAAAATCCTTTATATACATCAAGAAATTTACTATGAGTCAATCTTCTTTTCTTGTGCCTTTCTTTTGGCCATGGATTGCAGAAATTTATATATATTTTAGATATTTCATCCTTATCGAATACATCATTTATAAATGTGATATTCAAAGGAATAAGCCTTACATTTTCTACTTCCGCTTCGCTTACCCTTTTTAAGGCATTTATCAGAACTTCATCCTTTAAATCTATACCAATATAATTAATTTCAGGATTGTTCTTGCTGTGAAGAGCGATAAACTGTCCCTTACCACAGCCTAATTCCAGATATATAGGTTTAT
>JBEHWK010000006.1:0-67178 GCA_040217795.1 Clostridiaceae bacterium | reverse complement strand
TTTATATCAAGATATTTCATATCTAAATAAGTTTGTGTTAATGCCATTTCAAAAAGTCTTTCTATATTCTTCATATCACTATATTTTTTTGAAAGATCTATAACTTCCTCCTTTGACTCTCCCACTGATGAAGTAAATGCTATTCTTACACTTTCCTGAGGGGGAATTTTCATTCTTACCCGCATACTTATTATGGGATCCAGCACAGCCCCTACAGTATTTGTAAGAGGTGCATTATTCTCCAATACCAGAGGACCCGAAGTATCCCTTCCCCTTCCGATGAAATTTGCTCTGCTGGTTTCATACTCCACATTTCCCACCTTATCCCCTTCTATCGCTATGGATTGAGCCAAATAAGGTTTTCTTTGCCCCTTTGCCCTGGGTCTTCTATAAGCTATTACACAAGAAGGATTCTCAATAAATTCAGTTCTTATAAAAAGGTTACTGAAACTTGGATGAACAATATCCGCATTATATGGAGCAAGTGTAACCTCCATATAACTTGTGACTTCAACAATTCTCGAATGTTCACTGTTATTTGTCACAGTAATCATTCTTACTTCAGAGTTATCTTCCCCCGAAACTGCAATTTCATAATTTGTATATAGATTTCCATCCTTTCGCCTGAATTCTGCTTTATCTAATGAAAATATCACTTCATACAGGTCGCCTTCATTCCTGCAGGGTTCATACGCAGCACTCCAATACTCATTAGAATTTAAATTTTTTATGTAAAAAAACATTCCTGTGTTGTCGAGAGTAAAATCTTCCCTCCATCTATAGATAGTCATATCTTCAAGCTTGCTGTATCCACTCCCGCTGTTGCTTATCATAGTGCAATACCTTCCATTTGACAGAAGACTTACTTCTGGTGTCCTTGTCTTTGCAGTACTGAATTTTCTGGTTACTGAAGGATGCTTCTCAACATTGAACTCAACAGGTTCAAACTGCTGCTCCCTATTATATATCACCCTCTTAGGGATTTTTTCCTGAAGCAGCAATTCCGTTGCCTTCACCCTTGGAATCCTATGAAATCTTTCCTGAAAAATATTATTGTTAATCACATTATCCAAAGCCATGAGACTCATACCCTGATGATGCACCATGAAACATTTGACAACTGCCTTTTTTTTGCCTTTAGGTATCCTTCCATCTGTATAATCGATGGATTCATAAAATCCATACCTTCCTTCAAACCCTTCATTCATTAATTTTCTTATATTCTCCAGTGCACTTTTGCGGTCAACCTGAAGTGACATAATTGTGGAGTAAGGGGAAATTACCAATTCCGCGGCAAGCCCCCGTTTAAGACCTAACCCCGGAACTCCAAAAGCCTTATATTGATAATTTAACGCTGCATCAAAAGTATAAAAAGCTGATTCAGATATTCCCCAAGGAACTTTTCTACTTTTGCAATATCGCTTTTGCCCATAAATTATCCCTTTATAAGTTTCCTCCAATAAAGTACCCGGATAGCACCTTTGTATCAAAAGCGGCATTAAATACTCAAACATAGTTCCGCTCCACGAAATCAAACCTTTCATTCTTCCTATTTTGGTCATGGCTCTCCCTAAATTAAACCAGTGTTTCTGTTCTACATCGCCTTTGGCAATAGCAATAAAGCTTGCTTGCCTTGATTCCGACGCCATCAGATCATAAAAAGAATTTCCCAGAGTATCATTTTCTGCATCATAACCAATGGAAAAAATTTCTCTTTCCTTATCATAGAGCATCTTAAAGTCTGTTTCATCTGCAATCTTATTTATCCTTGCTATCAGTAAGTCTATCTTGTTAAGAAATTCCCTCACCTTTTTTTTACTTATCTCTAACTGTGATATTAATTTGTTGAAAATCTCCTTTTGTGAATCGTTTAATCTCCCGATCTGATAGCTTCTGGTCAGCTCCTCCTTAACTGTTTCCAGACATTCTTCCATTTCATCTAAAGGTACCTCAGTTGTTAAGTTTCCAAGCTTATCTGAAACACTTTGTATTTCAGCAGAATCTTCAATTATAAGGTTCAACCAGGGAAATAATTCTTCTATTTCTCTTCTGCAGCTGGATATAGACCTTTTTGCTTTCATATTCCAATACATCGTTCTTCCTTTCTGGAGCCGCTGTATTTCCGTTACCCTGCTGTCTAAGTTTTTCAGAACTTTCATCAGAACTTGACCATTGAATTTTCTTTTCTCAGCTTCCTTAAATTCAGATGAATGAAGATCTTTAATATCTGTTAATCCTTCAACCTCTTCATTACTCAAAATTAAAGCATCATCAATACCTTGAAGTTTGCTTATATTGATAATTATTGATTTTTTAAATTCTTCCAAGGCTTCTGCTGCAAGCCATAAATATCCTACTAAATTACCGCTGTCAACAGTAGAGATGTATTTGGGGTATAATGGAGTCTTACTGACAGTGTCATACCAATTATAAAAATGCCCCTTATATCGTTGAAGTCCCTCCATGCTTGTTACTGTTTTTTCTACCCTTTCAACTGCTTCTGACATACTTATATATCCCAGGTCATATGCAGCCAACGCCGCTGTTAATCCCATCCCCATATTTGTCGGAGAAGTCCTTGTAGCTACCCCATTAGGGGGATCTTCCTGAAAATTATCCGGAGCAAGCCAATTGTTGCTTTCTTCGGCAAAATCCTCGAAATAAGCCCATATCTTTCTGCTGCAGCTTCTAATAATCTTAACATCATCTTCTGCAATATCATTTACAGTTATCTTTATTTCCTGGCTCACAAAATAAGCTACTAAAGGACTTATTAACCAAATTATGCACGATGGCAGTATTAAGAAACCTGAATCTGCAGAGTTATTAAAAGCAGTCAATAAAATAACAACTGAAATTATACTTCCAGGCCAAATAGATAAAATAAAGCTTTTAATATTATTTCCCAGTTTTACCTCAACATCTGCCGCCGTTTGCCACTCCAACAGATTCTTTTTGCTTACAGTCAATCTATATATTGTTCTGCATATAGCATCTGTCATCAAGTATGCCTGATAGGGTAAAAAGCAAAAAATCAGAAAAGTCTGCTCAACAGTGATTTTAAAATTGCTTATTTTCCCTGATAAACTTAGTCCTTTAATTGGTGTCACTACTGCTTCAGATATATCAAAGATTAAAGGACATAAAAGTGCCAGCAAAGCTATTAAAAGCCACCTGTCGACATCAGGAAACGCCCAGAAAGACAAAAATACCAGGCTGATTATTGATGGAGCAATAAGGCTTCTTCTTAAATTATCAAATATCTTATATCTTGATAATGCATTTAATGGTGACTTCCGTATAATCCACTTAATAATCTGCCAATCTCCCCTCACCCATCTGTGCAATCTTTTAGCACTTGAATTATAGTACGCAGGGTATCCGTCAATTAATTCAACATCAGTAAGTAAGGCTGTCCTCACGTATGAACCCTCAAGCAAGTCATGACTTAATACTGTATTTTCCGGTATCTCATCCTTTAGGATAAAATTGAATACATCTACATCATATATTCCCTTTCCTGTAAAGATTCCTTCTCCGAAAACATCCTGATAAATATCTGATATGGCAATAGTATATCTGTCAATTCCCGTTTCTCCTGAGAAAATCTTTGAAAGTAATGTTTTGTTTGCTGCAGTAATACTGACGTTTATCCTGGGTTGCATAATTCCATATCCCCTTAAAACCTTTTTTGTTTCAAGGTCAATATACGGCTTGTTAAGAATATGTGCCATAGCCCCCACAAGTTTTTTTGCACTGTCCCTCGGCAGTTTCGTGTCTGCATCCAGAGTTATGACATATTTTATCCTTTCAGGATTCCTTATATCAGAACTGATAACATTATAGCTTGTATTTTTATCCCCCCTGAGAAATGCGTTAAATTCCATCAGTTTTCCGCGTTTTCTCTCCCATCCAAGCCATTTTCCTTCTTTTTCATTGTATTGTCTGAATCTGTTTAAAAAATAAAATATATTCTCGTCATGACCAGAATATTTTTTATTGAGGATTTTTATTTCTGATAATGCAGTTTCAATTATTTCTTTATCTGATATCTCTTCTTGAAGATTACTATCCTTAAAGTCCCCCAATAATGCGAAATATAAATTTTTCCCCCTGTTTGCCAAATAATAAACTTCCAAATCTTTAATCAAATTTTCAACCCGGTTTTTATCATTCAGCAGTGCAGGTATGACTACAATTGTTGCCAACTCATCAGGAAGTCCATTTTTAAATTCCATTTTGGGAATAAAACTTGGAGCATGTGCCCTGTTTATCAGCCAATCAAAAATTGAAATCACTATTTGACTGCATGGTACTATAAGAATCAAAAACTCAGATACATAAATGATAACAGCCAAGTTTGGAGTTTCATTAACTGAGGATATTAATAATAAGATACATAGCAGAAAAGTCAGAAAGGCTATAGTTCCTATATATATACCAACTTTCCGCTTAGTTACATACGCATTTATCTTTTTCCTTACTGATACTTTAAAATTCATCTCTGACTTTAAAATTTCTACCCCTTCATCAATAAGGTAATATCCTGCATGTTTTCTATACTCTTCACCAGTTTTATGGTCTTTTGCCAATTCAATTGCTTTTTTTGCAACAAATATTTCCGGGATATTTTCTGTCTTTGAAATCTTCTCTATACTGTGCCTGTAATTGTCTCTGGATTCAAAATCCATAGAATAATATACTCCTGCCGGATCCTCTCTCAGTACTTTATCTACTATACTTAGCTTTTCAAAAGAATTTCTCCAGGAAATCCTCCCCATTTCTCTTAAACTTGTAACGGAATTTCCCATAGACATTTGAATTGCAGCCTGCTTCCTGTGTTCTTCCATTATAATTTTATCTATTTCAGTATGCTGCATCTGCAACTTCCGGTCTAACCATTGATACAAATTAATGTTATCTATTCCATTATCCCTTATTATTTTTATGAACTTTTCAATGAAATGCGAACTTAACCCATTGCTGAGATCATTTAACTTCTTCAGTTCTTCTTCTATATTGTTATTGTTATATGAAGCAATTATATTTTCAGCAAATATCTCCCCACTATATTTTTCTCTTTGGGCAAAAACTATTTTTTCAGATATCTTGCTTATATTTTGTATAAGAGCTATCTTAATCATAATAGGCAAAGCCCATAGTTCCCCCATGGTAAGTATGGTGTTTTTTTGATAAGCGTCAATAAATGCCTCCACTGTATCCTCATACACTCTCCCATCTGTATGGGAAACCAGCTCAGCTGCTATATGATATATCCTCGGATACCCCTTCATAATTCCTTTCTTAATTACAGGCAATCCTTTATAGTAGGACTCAGGCATATTATATTTTATATCTTTATATTCCCTTTCAATTAAATATAAGTTATCCATCATCCACTCTGCAGCCGCCACAACCTCTCTCTTTTCTTTCAGATCCCTGTCTATGGTTTCATAAGCTTCGATTATTGTTTTGTAACTCGTGTCTAAAGCTTTTAATAACTTCCTCCTGCAATTGGATTTGGTTGTCACAGAATCAAAGTGTTCTGATATCTCAGAGGCATGCATTTCCAAGTCTTCCTGGCTGATACTTACTGAAGGAATGTCCTCCATTAAATTGCTTTCATCATTGTCGTTGCATTTAAAAAAAACATAAAAACCTAATATCATTATTAATAAGATGAAACTTATGCTTACATATAACATTTCATACACTCCTTATTTTTCAAGATACAAAACCTATTATCTCCTGTAAGGATAAAAATATGTGCTGAATATCTATCTTTCAACCTTAAATGAAAAAAAACCATGCAGGTTATTATTCCTGCATGGTCAAATTATTGGCCTATATTGATTTCATTTTCCATATATGAAGTGTTTCCAATTGCATACAATTATTTCTAAAGTAGATTTATCTCTCCTCCACTTAAGAACTTACTTCTGTAATTCACTTTAAATATTTTTTCCATTTCTTCATTTAACGCAACACTAAATTTTCTGCCTTTGTTTGTCTCTACTACATATTTAGGGAGATTTCCTGCACTTGTTGTATAGAATTTATATATTTTAGTTCCATTATTTTTTTCCTTATATATTTTTAAGATTTCATCATCCCCAATATTAATAACCAGCTTTCTTCTGCTTTTATTATATATTTTGCATACATTAAACCTTCCGTCAAGATATTCATATTCAAAATCAAAATAAATGTATCTGTTTGTTACGAACAGCACTGCAGCAAAAAGTAAAAAGAATCCAGAAACATTAATATTAATTTTTATAAAAATTCCTGCTAATACAGCCAATGCAATATACCCTTTTTTTATAAAATTCACCAAATCATATGATTTATCCGATTTTATAAATTGTTCTGCGAACACTCCCATTGTTACTCCACCTTTCATTTCCTGTTATTTATATTTTAAATTAAGGCTCAATAATGTCAAATTTGAATAATTCGCTCAATCTACATGGCTTCCATACTAAAATTCAATAACTTTACTCAATATAGAATTTTTTTTGTGCATATATACAACATTACATAAGTGGAATTTATGTAAATTCACAAATATCAAAATAGTCTTATTAATCTATCCAGAAACCTGAAAGTTCTCCTTTTATTTCCTCTTCATTTTTTACAACCTTGAAGTTTCTCCAGTTTTCCGGAATTAACCTGATGTACTTAGCAGTTAATAGCCTGTCATCTATCATTAAAACAGCCCCCCTGTCTTCTTCCCTCCTTATTACCCGTCCTACAGCCTGCATTACTTTGTTTATCCCTGGATAAGTATATGCATAATCATACCCTTCTCCATTCTCTTTAAAGAAATCCTTTATAATATTCTGCTCGAAAGAAATCTGCGGCAGCCCTACTCCTACAATGATTGCTCCTATCAGGGAATCCCCCGTGAGATCTATCCCTTCCGAAAAGATGCCTCCCATTATGCATAATCCTAATTGGCATTTCTCCCTTTGTTCCTTAAACTTTCCCAAAAAAATCTCTTTCTCTTCCTCACTCATATTTTCCACCTGAGGGATAAAATCTATATCTTTATATTCAGCTTCTAAAATTTCCTTAGCCTGCTTCATATACTTATACGATGGAAAGAAACACATATAGTTTCCCTTTTTACCCCTTACAAAGTTTATTATCATTGAAAGTATCCTTCTGATCGTTGCCTCTCTATGCCTGAATCTTGTAGATACAGGGGCAATCAATGTAAGCATGTTTTCCTTAGGAAATGGGGATGGAAGGCTCATTTTATACGTTCCCTCATCCCCTCCCAGAAGATTTAAAAAATAACTTCCTGGAGACAGGGTTGCTGAAAATATTATTTGACTGCTTGCTCTCTTCATACCCTCCATCATATTTTTTCTTGGATTTACACAAAAAAGCTTAATAAAAAATTTATCCCCTTCTATTTTAGAAATGGTCACATAGTTTTCATCATAGAATCCGCTTATATTTAAGAACGTATTTAATTCAAAGTACAGTTCCAGTACCAGTTCATATTCGGTGAAATCCCTGCGTGTAACCAAAAATTCATCGCACTCCTTCAGGTATCCCCTTATATGTTCATAAAGGATTGCAGGCTCTTCTATTATTTTTTCGAAATTTCCTTGCTCAAGCAACTCTTTCTTTATATTAACCATGCAAGTGTTTATCTTATTTAAGTATTTAACAAGCTTTTTTTCACCTTTAAGCAATTTCTTAATAGTCATTATTTTGCTTTTTTCAATGGATGCAGAAAACATTTCTCTGCCTCTTGAAACTAAATTATGTGCTTCATCAATAAGAAATATATATCTTTCAGTACTCTCTTCAAAAAATCTTCTTAAGTATACTCTTGGATCAAAGACATAATTGTAATCTGCAATAATCACATCACACCAATTAGATATTTCCAGCGAAAATTCAAATGGACATATTTCATGTTTTCTTGCCTCTTCTTCAATTTTTTCTCTGGTGAAATCATCAGCTGCTGACAAAATTTCAAATAAAGCTTCATTCACCTTATCAAAATACCCTTTTGCATAAAGGCAATCATCCTCATTGCAGCTGCATCCAGCATTAAAGCAAATTTTATCTTTAGCTGTCAAAGTTACACTTTTAACTCTCAAGCACCCCTCTCTCATTAATCTGAGAGATTCCTCCGCAACTGTTCTTGTGATAGTTTTTGCCGTCAGATAAAAAATTCTGTCACTTAAGGATTCCCCTAGAGATTTTACTGCAGGAAACATTGTTGAAATAGTCTTGCCTATTCCTGTAGGTGCCTGCGCAAAAATCATTCCTTCAGCCCTTATAGTATTATAAACTGCCACTGCCAGTTCTCTTTGTCCTGCTCTATATGATTCGAATGGAAATTGTAAGTTCCTTATGGAGCCATTTCTGGTTTCGGCCCATTCCAGCCTGAAAACTGCCCACTTTACGTACTCATCCACCACCCAGTTCACAAAATCCTCCAACTCTTCAATGCCATATTTCCTGTTAAACTTCTTTACGGCATTACTCTCAAGATGTATATAAGCAAGTTGAAGTTCAACACTGCTTTGGTTATTTTCAATCATATACATAAATCCATAAAACTTCACTTGAGCCCAATGGAGGGGGTTATTTTCTTCTTCAATACTGGAAAGTTCCTTTTCGGTACTTTTGATTTCCTCAATTATAGTGTTTCCCCCATTAGTTATAATTCCGTCAGCTCTTCCCTCAACAGTAATTGAAAGTTCAGTTCTTGGGAATGTATATTTTAAATATACTTCTTTTTTATATTGATCATAAAACTTGAGGTTCTCCTTTTGAAGATACTGGTGTGCCTTAGTCCCCTCCTGAGCCCTTCTGTTACCTATATAACCATTGTTTATACTTCCATGTCTTAAAATAAATTCTATAAGATTTCTTACAGAAATTTTTAATTCTCTGTTGTTCATTTTGAACTCCTTCAATTCATGATAACTGTTATTTCCCAGATAAGCATCAAATCACATTGATTTCACACAAGATATCAGTTGAATAAATCTAATGATTATTATAATATAAATTGTAATGTAATAATTATTTTTTAGGAAAGGATTTAATTTATTATGATTAATATTATTAAATTTTCTGGAGTAGGAGTATTAAATACGCTTATTACCGCCATAATTTATAATTGCCTCATTTTTTTCAATGTGAATTATTTGCTGGCAAATGCTGTAGGGTATGCTGCCGGTACAATAAATGGCTATATTCTAAATAGTAAATATGTTTTTAATAAAAAAGCATCAGTTAAAACAGGAATAAAATTTATTCTCGTAAATATCTTATCTTTCCTTGTAAACAGTTCAGTACTCTGGTTATTTGTTCATTCATTTGGTGTCAATAAAACACTTTCTCAAATACCAGCCATAGGCTTCGGCTTTGCCGTTAATTTTCTTGTAAATAAACTATGGACATTTAAGTAAATAATCTATATGGTTCCTCTACTAAAACTTAACTTATGCATACCTGAATCAAATTTACAAGGCAACTTTGATTCGGATACGCATAAGTTTTTTATTAAACTTCAAACCCTATACCCAGGAATGACTTCCTGCCTTGATCTTTTCAGCTTATACATAATATTTACTGCAAGCTGAAAAAAACCCTTCCAAAATTCATATGGAAGGGATATCAAAATACTAAATATGCACTTAATTTCTTTTAAGGCTTATTGATTTTTTAATAATCATGATATTCATTTACTAACTTCTGAACTATTTTTTTAATTACACTCGCTTGGGCAACCAGCGATAACACCTGCAAAAACAACTTAATTCTCTCTTTATCCTTTTCATCTAAATCCAGGTTTTCAACAATGGGATCCAGCTTTAAATCCTTCAATAAAGGTCCAGCAATCAATTCCTCAAAACTCTCTTTCTGGATATCAGAAAAAATTTTATAGGCATCTTCCCAGGAAATTATATCATCTGTTCTTAAATTAATTTCATTAAAAGCTAATTTAAAAACCTTTTTTATTTCTTCTGTAGTTAAAATAGGTCTCATATAACTCAAAAGAACTAATTGGGCTAAATGAACTTTTGTGTAACCCCTCTTTTTCCCATCTTCAGGTTTAGATATAACCTCACTCTTAACATAATTTTGAACTATATTATTTGTGTATTTATCTTCAGTGAATTTATCATTAAGATAATCTATAACCTGTGATAGAAATAAGTCATATTTCGGTAACTCCTCATAAGAAACCATATTGCTTTTTGACATTTCCTGAGCTAATGACAGCATGTGTTTATCATCATACTTTTTATCATCCACGTAGATCACCCCGATTTTTTAATTATTGATAGCTCTAAATATATTATATAGTACCATTAACCCCTTTACAAGTTATGTAATATTTTTTAATGTTCTATTAATCTGGAAATTCAATTAACACCAAGCTTTAAGGACTAATCCACACCTTTCCACAAGTTATTAACACATATTGTGGATAACTTTGTAAAAAAGGTGGATATCTATTTGAATTTTTTAGAATTATCAACATTATTAACAAAAAGCCTGTTGATAATGTGTTTATTATCTGTGGAATCTATGTTAATTAACTTATACATATAATAACCAAAAAGACACTATCCTGCTAATTATATTAATTTTTTTATTATAATTCTATTTATGAAGAAAAACTTTGTATAATTTTAATAATATAATGTCGATAAATCATTAACAATATATTACATAAGTTGATTAGACAATGTCGTTTATCCATATTATTTATCAATCGGCCTCAATTATTATACAATATATACCATTGCCGTAATATATACCCTGTCCACATTCGGCTATATTACGAAATAATCATTTTTTCGACAAAAAATTTATATTTATTGTAAAATGGTTACATTTTTATTTTTGAAATTATCTTCTATGATTTTTCTCCGGACCCATTGGAGCTAACCCTTGTATTAAAGCCATTCTTTGGAATAACTGAATAAATTACTTTCCTAAAAAATAAATTTTCGCATTACATTTTTTACATAAATTGTTATTGACTTTTCAATAAAATGGTATTATATTTATATTAGATGTTAATTAAGTAAGAAATTTGTAATTTCTGAAAAATAGGCAAAGAATATTCACTGTATTTTAATTACAACTTTGTCAGTATCAGGTTAAAATATGTCGAAGGATGTAAAATAAGGAGGAAACATTATGAAATCAACAGGTGTAGTAAGAAGAGTAGACGAATTAGGAAGAATTGTTATTCCAATAGAACTTAGAAGAACTCTTGATATCGCAGAAAAGGATGCTTTAGAAATTTATGTTGACGGCGAGCAAATCATATTAAAGAAATATGAACCAGCATGTATATTCTGTGGAGATGCAAGAGATGTTGTAAATTACAAAGGTAAAAACATCTGCAAAAACTGTATGGCAGAATTAAAAAAATAACATTACTTATCTTTTCAAACTCTCCTCACAACTCTTTTCCCCTAAGAGTTGTGAATTCAAAAGCACTTCTTCCCCAGAAGTGCTTTTTTATTGTATAGGAAAGTGCATTCTTTCCTATACAATAAAAAAGGCAAGGGGTGCAGGGGAAGTTGTGTTCCCCGCCGTCAAAGGATGGGCATAAAGATTAATAATCTTTATGTGCACGCAGAGCCCCACCCAGAGGCCTCAGACACGTAGTGCCGTGGAAGGGTTAAAGACCTAAATGGTCTTTAACGGGCTATGCCCAGCCGGGACGGGAAAGACCTAAATGGTCTTTAACGGGCTATGCCCAGGCTGGAACGAACAATAGGGTTCCCTAGCGAAAGTGGCGCTAGTCACTCTTTTTATTTGTTTTATAATATTGTTCAGGATAATAAAGAATATTATTTATAATTTAATAGGTCACAGCTTTTTTCTTCATTGGGACTTGTAATTTAAAAGTAATAAGTACAAAAAATGTGGTAAAATATATGTGCAAGGAAGCTGATATAAGGTAATTGATACGATTAATATATCAGTTGGTTAGTAATAGCAGTTTATGATGAGTTAATTAAAAATATATTTCTGAAATTAAAGTTAATATAGAAGGAGGTAGAAGTGATTGAAGTTAAAAACAAGGGGCAAGCTGCTCTTTTTGATTATTTTAGCTGTAATATTATTTAGTATTGTTGTTAATATAGTAATGTATTTTCAATTTAATAGATATATTAATAACAGTGCTCTTAAAACCTATTCTAAATTAACTTTACAACTAATTAATGAAAAGTACCCCGGAGATTGGAAAAGTGAAAATGATAAGTTATATAAAGGCAATAAGTTAATTAATGGTGATTTTGAAATAGTTGATATGATTAAAAAAAGTGCTGACGTGGAATGTACTATATTTTTTAAGGATACAAGGATTTCAACAACGATAATAAAGAATGGCGCCAGAGCCAATGGAACAAAAGCAGATGAAGCAGTGATAAAAAAAGTTTTAACTGAAGGTAAGGAATATATGGGTTCAGTTAACATTCTAGGCAATCCATATAAAACTATTTATTTACCAGTAAAGTCTGCAGATGGTTCTGTCATTGGTATGTTTTTTATAGGAATTCCACAAAAAACCATTAATGAAGAAATAAAGAGTTTTATATTTCCGATTATAATTTCTACAATAATATTACTTGCAACTATAACCGTATTTATCGTGCTCCTGACTATGAAGCTCATTATAAGTCCTCTGGCAGCTCTTAAAATGCAGGATGAAATATTTGCAAATATTTCACATGAGCTTAAAACTCCTTTAAATGTAATTTTTAGTGCCAATCAATTAATGGAATTGTATTGCAAAAATGGTTCACTTGAAGATAATAAAGAAAAATTCCTCCAAGGTATTAACACTGTTAAACAAAATTGTTACAGGTTAATAAAACTTATCAACAATACAGTAGATTTATCTAAAGCAGAATCTGGATTTTTAAAATTAAATCTATGTAATGAAAATATAGTTCAGGTTGTTGAAGATATTGTGCAATCAATATCGGAGCATGTTAAGGGAAAAGGTATAAGTATTGTTTTTGATACAAATACAGAGGAAAAGATTATTGCCTGTGACCCCGAAAAGATTGAGAGGATTATTCTTAACCTTATTTCTAATGCAATTAAGTTTACAGATAAAGATGGCAGAATATTTATTAACATATTTGATAAAGGTGATAGTGTTCAAATAGTAGTGGAGGACACTGGCATAGGAATGGATAAGAAACATCTTGATAATATCTTTAAAAGATTTCATCAAGTGGACAAGTCTCTTTCACGTAATGCCGAGGGAAGCGGGATTGGATTATCCTTAGTAAAGTCTATAGTTGATCTTCATGGAGGAAAAATAAGTGTAGACAGTACACCGGGTGAAGGAACTATATTTAAAATAGAACTTCCTGCAAGGATTGTAAAAAATCAAAAAGCCAGTAAGCAAATCAAGACTATGAATAATAAAGTTCAAATGATAGATATTGAATTTTCTGACATATATTCAATATGAAAGACAGCACCAGCTTTTTTTGCCGGTGCTGTTTTATATTTCGTTTTATACTCTCACCGCCAGTGATACCTGGGATTTGAAGTAATAAGCTCTGCTGAATTTTTAACATTTATATTCTTCAAGAACTCTAAGAGTTTCATAGAAGTTGGTTATAGGGTGATAATCAGTCTTGGTAACAGGGCTCTTGATATTGCTGTATCTGACGTTTTTGAGATTCAATATGTTATACCAGCCGCCGTAACGGTGATCTATGAAAAAGTCCCAGCAATATGAGAATATTAAATCATACATATGCCAATAGTATGGTGAGTCAGTTCTACCTGCGAGAAGTAAAGAAGCACCTATAGTTTCAGATTCCACCCAGTACCGCTTATCTGTGTCTATCACATTTCCTTCCCTGGATAACAGATAAAATATCCCTCCATATTTACAGTCCAGACCTCTCCTGATAGCATAGTGGTATAAATACTGAGCTTTTTCTAACAACCATTTCCTGCGTCGATGTCTGTCCAGCAACATTAATATTTTAGCCCATTCCAGTTGATGACCAGGAACAAAACCTGTTGGTCTGAATTGAGCAAGAGATTCATCTTTCTCGCGATATGTCCAGTCAACTGTCCAGTCAGTATGGTAATTTTCCCATATTAAACCTCTGGCTTGAGAAGCTAAGCTAATAGTGACGGATTTAGCCAATGTATAGGCTCTTTCAAGATATTTTGAATCACCTGCAGCCTCATAGGCTGATATCATAGCGTCACACATATGCATATTTGAATTTTGGCCTCTGTAGGGATATACCCTTGACCAGTCAGGAGTTATCTGATCAACGTAGAGATTATACTGAGGCTGCCAAAAATGATCTTCTAATATATTATAAGTATACTCCATTATATCCTTAGCATAAGGTACTCCGGCCTGGAAAGCTTTAGAGGCTGCTAAAAGAACAAAAGCATGACCATAGGCAAATTTTGTTGTGTCCACAGGTTTTTGTCCCTTCAATATCCAGTAATAACCGCCATTTTTAGTATCAAGATGAAAGTTCTGCAAAAATTTTAAGCCTTGTTCTATGCCTTCAAGGCACCATCGGGCATTTTTGTCCAGAATTCTTCCTATACTGAAATTGTATATGAAACGGCAAGTGCCTACCAGGTGCTTAGTTTCATAATCACAAATGGTTCCATCGTCTAAAAAGCAGTTGAAATAACCTCCGTTTTTATAATCCATGCATCTGGGGTAATAAAACTTCAGGGTTGAAAAGATCTGATCTTTTAAGAATTCAGGGCTTTGAAAAAGTGAATTGTGGATAGGCAGATTACTCAATCTATCACCTCAAATATTCTTATCCCAATAGTATATTCCAGGCTTTAAATTCTTGATACAAATGGCCGGACAAAAGGGCCGGAACAACAACATTAATTCAGTAAAATGTTATAATATCAGTAATGCATACATAAGGAATTATTGGTAATGTTAAAGGGAGAGGATCCACTATGGAATTTAAAGAAGTAAAAATTGAAATATATGTTCCTGAGGAATATGTAATAAAACTAAGAGATGAACTTAACAAAACAGGTGCTCTGACTGTGGGTAATTATGATAATGTTTATTCTGTAACAAATGTAAAAGGATATTGGAGACCCTTGGAGGGTTCAGATCCATTTGATGGTGAAGTGGATAAAATGTGCGAAGGTGAAGAGTGTAAAATGGAATTCAGATGCAAAAAAGAACTCCTTAAGGATGTTTTGAAAGTCATTAGAAAGAATCATCCTTATGAGGAGCCTGTAATTAATGTTTTACCAATTATCAATGAATGGTTTGAAGATATTGGCAAGTCATAGTGCCTCGGGAGGTGAAAGTAGAATATATTTAGAAAAAATATTAACAGAGAAATGAATCACAACCTGTAAGCGGCTTAAAAACCTGCCTGCAGGTTGTGATAATTTTTGACAGTGTGGAGAGTTTGAGCACGAAACCTATATTACGGGAATTGAGATACATTAATAAATTTTTATGGTAAAAAGCTGATTAAATTAACTTTTGTAAGGACTGCCTGATTTCTGGTTCCGGGAGCATTAAGCATATGCCATGCGGTATATTGCTCAGCATAAGGATTATCGGCAGACATGCAGTCAACGGGAACAATAACATTTAAGCCTCGGATAGCAGCACCGGTGGCTGTGTGAAGAACTGCCCCATTAGCAGCATAGCCGGTTACTATAACAGTTCTGATGCCATTTTTGCGTAATATTTCCTCTAAGTTGGTTTGATAGAACTTATCAACATTTGATTTCACAATGGAGTCACCTGGCAAAGGTGCTATCTGACGGTTAATATCTTGAGGAGTTCCCATAGGTATAAGGCTATAAATGACCATCATGCCATTCCTCCGGGCCTCTGTCAGTAACTTCTTAATTGCAGGAATAGAGCTTATACAGGGGGGATTTTTGCATATAGAGTTCTCTATATCTAGTATTAACAGTGCGGTAGTTTTGGGATTAACTGCTACTGATTTCAGTTTTGGTGCAGGCCGAGGTGAGATGGTATTCCACTTATCGATGACTGTTTCATTTGTTATTTCATCAGTCCTTATGTCCATGGGGGACCAATACCATTCATCCTTGGGGTAACCATAACTGAAGTGTTCAAAACATTCATCATGTACCGGGAAAAAATATAACATGTTAATACTCCTAATATGCTTTATATCTGTATATATTATTTAATACATAGGAGAAAGTGACTGCAAATTTAAAATTTAATATGGATTTTTATGATATATATGCAAAATACAAAAGGCACCCCAATGGGTGTCTTTTCTATTATAGATTCAATATTGAGGCTCATAGTTTACTGCGTTATGTTCTTACTATGGAGCGGATGATGGGAATCGAACCCACGTAACTAGCTTGGGAAGCTAGGGCTCTGCCATTGAGCTACACCCGCAAGGTTGGTCGGGGTGACAGGGATTGAACCTGCGACCTCATGATCCCGAACCACGCGCGCTCCCATCTGCGCCACACCCCGAAATGTAATAATGGTGCACTGTTATTTAATACTTGTGAATAAGTTTGTATGCAATCTATGTAAACGATGCATCGCAACTACAATTAATATTTTACTACCATAAAACTACCTTGTCAACATTTGGTATAAATGGATTATTGAAGAGGGAAGATTCTCTATGACAATTGCTTTGGTTAGATCGTTATTTTTGAATCGGGTGAATATAAATGAAGTGTTTTGAATAAAGGTGACTTATTTAATGTGAGAAAGCCAACGGTTCAGATGTTCCCATTCTATGTTGTCTAAATATCTGGCATTTCTGATGGGATTTTAATTTAATCAGCATTGTGAAGTGATTTAAAATGACTAAATATGAATTGTTATGAATTGAAATGAATAAAAATGATTGCGAAGTTGTATTGTTAGGAGTATACTGAAAGCAAGAAGTGAATTATAAACTTAAGATATTTTAAAGTTATACAAGTTATGTAGCCAGTTAATTCACTTGAAGACCGGTTTCAAAGTATTGTTCAAAATAGTTTAAGATAAGTCATAAGGCGTCATTGATATTATTCGATTTAATTAAATATAGTAGATACCATAATCAGGGGGGGTAAACAATGGATAATATAATAAAATTAAAGCCGGTTTTTCGGGAAAAAATATGGGGAGGAACAAAACTCAGGACATATTTTGGGTATGACATACCATCAGAAACTACTGGTGAATGCTGGGCTATATCAGCACATAGCAATGGTGACTGTGAAATAGAAAGTGGAGAATTTAAGGGAAAGACCTTGTCATGGTTATATGAAAAACATAGAGAATTGTTTGGAAATATTAAAAATCCCCAATTCCCGCTGCTTGTGAAGCTTATAGATGCTGCAGATGATCTTTCAATACAGGTACATCCTGATGATAAATATGCAAAAGAAGTTGAGGGGCAGAAATTCGGTAAAACAGAAGCGTGGTATATTGTTGACGCTGACGAGGATGCACTGCTGGAAATAGGGCATAATACAGCTACAAAAGAAGAGCTTGCAAATATGATAGAGAACAATAAATTTGATGAATTGTTAAATTACCAGAATATTAAAGCTGGAGACTTCTTTTATATACCTTCAGGAACAGTCCATGCTATTTGTAAGAATACATTGATTTACGAAATCCAGCAGGCATCTGATTTGACTTATCGTTTGTTTGATTATAAAAGAGCTGATAAGAAAACTGGCAAGGAAAGAGAGCTTCACACAAAAAAATCTATAGATGTTATAACAGTACCTCAAAAGATAGATACAACCTTTACTTCAGATGTTGAAAGAGGAGAAGGCTACAAAAAGAATGTTTATATAAAAAGTGAATACTTCAGTACATTCAAATATGATGTTAATGGAAAAGTTAATCTTACAAATGATTCTTTTCTTCTTTGCACAGTGGTGGAAGGTTCTGGAATCGTAGAAGAAGAAAAAATAAAAAAAGGTGATAATTTTATAATTTCCTCAGGATATAAAGATGTATTGATTACAGGAAATGTTTCTATAATGATTTCAACAATTTAATTTTGAAATATCTGACTAAAAATAATCCAATCTGTTGAGGCTTTTTGAATTACAAGGTATACTTTATAAAAGAGTATAATTGTTATAGGTGATGAAGATGTTAGCGAAAGAAAGATTGTTATATGTATTAGAGAGATTAAATACACAACCTTCGGTTTCAATACAAAAGCTATCTGATGAGTTGGGGGTTTCTATATCAACGATTCAAAGAGACTTGAAGACATTGGAAAATCAAGGCAAGATTCAAAGAGAACGGGGCGGAGCTGTAAAAAAAGAGTTAGGGAATGTTCTGTCAGGTCTTTCAGAAATGCCGGTAGTAGAAAAAGAAATGGTCAATGTTCCGCAAAAAGAATCAGTATGTGAAAGAGCAGCGGAATTAATTAAAGATGGAGATTGTATTTTTATAGATTCTGGAACAACTCCGACAAATTTAGTTCCTTTTTTGACATATAAGAAAATAAAGATAGTTACAAATAGCAATTTTTTGCTTAAAAAATTATCGAAAGAGTTCAAGGGAGAGGTTTATCTTTTAGGAGGTCAGTTTAATTTTAATTATGACATGAGTTTTGGACCAATTACACTGGAAGAAGTCAGCAGATTTCATTTTGACCATGCATTTCTGGGAGTCAGCGGCATAGATATTGACAGCGGCGAGGTATTCACGACAGAATTTGATATAGGTGCTATAAAATCCGCTGTTATGAAACGTTCAAACCATAAGTACCTTCTTATGGATGATTCAAAGTATTATATAAAAGGCTTGTGTACATGGGCTGAGATTAAAGATTTTGACTCAATATTTGTTAATGCGTTTCCTCTTAAAAAGAAAAAACCTAAAAATATGATTGTTTGTGAATAGCAATACAACATGCATAAGTTGAATTTTCACTAAGTAACCATATAATACCATAAATGAAGTTCAGATCTATCGGAAGGAAGGGTTAGAATGGTGTATGTAGAAAGGAAACCCATAAAAAGGTCCAGGGTCAGATTTTATCTTGGCAAAAAATATTATGAAGTAAAACGTTTAGCAGACTGGTATCTAAGCGGGAAAAAATACGCTAAAGCTTTTGAGGTTCAATTGTATAAATATATTGTTTTCACGCATGAAACCCCTCTCATCAGAAAGCTGAGGGGGGTTGACATTCAGTTGCAGTATAATAAAATTCAGAATCTTAAAATAGCAGCGAAAAAGTTAAATGGAATTGTATTAAGACCAGGAGAAACTTTTTCTTACTGGAAACTTATAGGAAGGCTTACTTATAAAAAAGGATATCTTGATGGGCTTTTACTATGTCCCGATGGCACTTTTAAGGCTGGAGTGGGAGGAGGGATTTGTCAGCTTTCAAATTTAATATATTGGATGACGTTGCATACTCCTTTAACAGTGACTGAAAGACATCGTCATAGTCATGATATATTTCCTGACTCCAATAGAACCCAGCCCTTTGGTTCAGGAGCCACCTGTGCCTATAGTTCGCTGGATCTGCAGATATATAATGGAACAAATCAGGATTACCAGCTTATTGTATACTTAACTGAAGACAAGCTTATGGGAGAGTGGAGAAGCAATGAGTCTTCAATTATAAAATATGAAGTTTATGAGAAGGAGCATTCAATAACCCCTGGTCTTTGGGGTGGTTATATAAGAAATAACACAATTTACAGAAAAGTTTATGACAATATAGGATTTATAAAGGATGAATATGTTACAGAGAATCATGCTTACATGACATATGACCCTTATCTGAAATAAAGCACTCAAGGGGCTGTTTCGTGCTTTTAAGCTGAACATATCCCTTGGGGTGCAAATTGTGCACGAACCAAATAACCACCAGTCAGTCTTTAATAAAAACTAACTGGTGGTTAAGCAAACCCTGGCTCTATTCTTAGAATTGGATCTATTTGAATTCTTATCAGCCCTTTCCTGAGATCTGATAATATATTTTTCGTATATATTATCAATTTCTTTTACATTTTACAGTGTGTATATTTTTTGCATCTTAATGGTCTTGAACTTAACTTTCTGATGTTGAACTATATTCTTTGATTTTTGATGGTTAATCGCTGATCTCGAATTCTGTTCTTTGACACTGAAGCTTGATTCTAAAACTTGAAACTTGCCCAAAGATTTTAGATTTTTACTCTCTGACCTTCAAACATTATCTTCATATTGAACCATTGTTCCTTAACCTGTAATTTGTTCTCTGACTTGATATCACATCAAGAAGCAGGGAACCATATCCGTTGATATTGAGTTTGGTTTATAACCTTAACTTTGTTATGATTTTTGATGTTTATTCTCTAATCATAAATCTGTTTTTGATTTTGAGCATTAGTTTTTAAATTTTGAACCTATTCTTTGATTTTTGAAATTTACGCTATAATCTTTGAACTCAGTTCTTAATTTTGAACCATTGTCTCAAATCTTTGAACTCAGCAATAATCTTCGATACTAAGACACTGACCGTAAACCTTGTTCTCTGATTACTGAACCCCAGCCCCTAATCTCGGAACATTTACATAGATGCTTTTAGTTTCACAGATTGACGCTTTTTTAATTTTTTCAGTCAGGATTTGCAGGAAGTAAAGCTAATTTAATAGATTACTTCTTATATCAATAATAACACACAACAAAAAATAAATCAATGGAATATTCAGAATATTTAGTCTCAATTGGAGATCTCCTAATAAATTCTTTCAAAATTAACAATATTTTATTAAATTTTTAACTACATAAAGGGATTTTTGTTATATAATTGTTATAACGTAATGTGGTACTAATTGAAGTTAGGGAAGAAACGCGGGGGGGAACTATGAGAAGAAATTTGAATAAGGTTTTAGTATCGGTATTAACGGGTATACTGACATTTACAGCTTTAGGAATTAATGCGGAGGCCTTGACAATAAACCCGGATATAAATGCAGACAGAATAGTTGATCAAAAGGATTTGACAGAGATTTCAAAGTATTACAACACAAGTAATTCCAAATATGATTTGAATAAAGATGGAATAGTGGATATTTATGATAATGTAATGGTAAGCAAATATATAGGACTTCTTTATAATGCATATGATTCAGCAGGAAATATAGTTAAGGGATTCGGTTATAATCAGTTGGGGGATGCAATTAAACTTGCGGCAGGTTCAAGTGGAAGAACAGCTTCCAATTTAAATGGACAAACTATTTGGGACAACAGTTCATATTGGGTTTTTGATGGAGAAACATATCTGAACAAATTTTCCAATTCATATGATGCCGTAAATGCTGTAGGTTCAAGCACAAACGGAAGAGCCTACAATAAGTTCGGAACAGAACTTATTAACAATACTACAGGATATAAGGAGAAACTGGCTGTAACCCAGGATGATCTTTATATTAGGACGCAGCCATCAAATACATATAAAACTGCGAACTTGGTGCCAAATAACACAACAATTGAAATTGTAAGGCGTACCTATGGGTTCTATGAATTTAAGTGGTACAAGAATGCCACAACAGTAGTTACCGGATATGTTCCAAGTTACCTGGATTTTATACAGGATGACAGGAATGGTTCCATGTTTGGGAACATAGCTGCAAATTATGAATCCAACGGGGATCCCGGAGCAATTTCAAGCGGCACCGGAGACCTTGGAGGTGTATCTTATGGTGCATTCCAGTTTTCATCAAATGTGGGAAGCTTGACTGCATTTGTTACCTGGCTTTATTCAGCTAAGCAGGAGTTCTACACTATTTTAAACAATGGCTATATTGCAGATGGAAAAACATATGGAGCTAATTTCCAGGCAGCGTGGAAACAGTTGGCTTCCTCAAATTATGATGAATTTTACGCTCTTCAGCTGAGCTATACAAAGGAAAATTATTATGACAGATTTGTAAGTATATCGAAGAGTAAGGGTTATGACCCCGGAAGGCTTCTTCAGTACAATTCAACAAGAAACATGATTTTTTCTACAGCTATACAGCATGGGCCGACAGGGGCTTATAATATAATGTCAGGAATTGATCAAAGTTTAAGCATGACTGATTTCATAACAGCTGTGTATGATGCAAGATTAAAGACAATTTCCTACAGCTATCCTGCGGGAAGTACTACTTATAATTCAGTTAAAAACAGGTATTATTATGAAAGTGGAGATATAATACGAAATTATCAAAGAGAAATATCATATTAGGAGAAAACGTACCATGAAAAAAATAGTAAAATTAATTTTAGCAGTTTTTATAGCAATAGCAGTAATATCAGCTGTATCTTTCGGGGTTTATAAAAATTTTTTTAATAATGATAAGCCTGAAGTGGTAAGCAATGACATCCCGGACAGCAGTGCAACCAATGTCAATACTGAAAGCAGCGCAAATACCGAAAATGCTGAAAATGCTGAAAATACTCAAAAAACTGAGGGAAATAGTTCATCAGATACAAAAGTTCCTGAAAGCAGCAGCAAGAGTACAGGTGAACCAGAAGTTGTAGTAACGCCCGAAACAGTTCAAAAAAGCACAAATGGACAGGTGGAGGATACCATAATTTCCTTTAAAGTAACATTTAAGAATCTGGTTAATAACACCAACATGGATACTTCATATCTTAAAGATATCGTGCAGAGTGACACGCAGGTTTATAATAACATTACTGCAATAATCACAGATTACAGAAAAAAGGGAATAAAGATAGATGATCTGGAATTCACGATGGACAAGGTAGTGCAGGTTGAAGATAATATTTATGAAGTGGTGACAGCTACAAAAGAAACTCAGACTGTTGGCGGTCAGACAAAAACTTTAACTAAAAAGGTCATTTTTGATGTCAAAGTAACTTCAAGTGGAAACAAGATAACAGGATGCAGCGGATTAAGCACCAATTAGCAAAAGAAAGGCATCTCAAGGTGATATAAAATCATCCTGAGATGCCCTTTTAACGTAAAAAGAGAGTTGCCTCAAAACAGAAGTTTTTTCCTGTTTCAAGACAGCTCCCTTTATAAATTATTAAGCTTTTTTAATTTCGCTTTCAAGTTCTTCCATAAGCTCTTTTACTGTGTACATTTTCTTTATTTTGTAAGCATTCTCCCCACAGAAAATCAAGCCTTCATCCACATTACCTTCTACTGCATTTATTAAAGCTTTAGTTATGCAGTAAGGTGTTTCTTTAGGATTGCAAGGAACAAGGCAGTTAAAACACTTAGTTATTGTTTCTCTTTCCTTACTTACTTTATCGACAAAAGCGTTCTTGATAGCTCTTCCAGGCATTCCTACCGGACTCTTAACTATTACGATATCTTCTTTTTTACTGTTTATATAAGCGTTCTTGAAGTTGATGTGAGCATCACATTCTTCTGTAGCTACAAATCTTGTAGCTATTTGAACTCCGCTTGCGCCTAACTTCAGATATTTTGCTGCGTCGTATCCGTCAAATACTCCTCCTGCTGCAATTACAGGGATAGATTTGTTGTATTTTAATTCATAAGTCTTAACAAGTTCAACTATATCTGAAATGCTTTTGTCGAAGTCAATATTGCCAGATTCTATGTCTTCTTTTGAGAATCCTAAATGTCCGCCGGCTTTTGGTCCTTCAACCACTAACATGTCAGGAGCAACTCCATGATGCTTATCCCATAATTTAAGGATTACATTAGCTCCCTTAAGTGATGAGACTATCGGTGCAAGCTTTACATCAGATCCTTTTGCAAACTTAGGAAGATGAGAAGGAAGACCTGCTCCGGAAATAATTATATCAACACCTGCTTCAATAGCAGCTTTAGTAAGCTCTTCATAATTTTTCAATGCAACCATAAGATTTACACCAATTATACCGCCTTTTGCATTTTCTTTTGCAGTCTTAATATGGTTCTTTAAAGCTCTTAAGTTTGCTTTTAACGGGTCTTTTTCAAAATCATCCTCAGTATATCCTATCTGAGCACCTGAAATTACCCCTATACCACCATTTGCGGCAACAGCAGCAGCTAATTTGGAAGAAGAAACACCAACTCCCATTCCTCCTTGTACGATAGGAAGTCTAGCCACTAAATTGCCTATTCTTAATGGTTTTATATCCACAAAAAACAACTCCTTTGTATGTAAAATTTACTTTGATTGTGAAACAATTTTATTATAAAAGTATTTTGTAGATTTATTATAAGTTATAATCATACATTTATCAAGTGATTTCCAAGCATTATGTTTAATATAAAGTTGATAAACTATCAAGTATTAAGGTATCATATATAATAAACTTATAAATCTCCAAATGGAGCTGATAATAAAATTTATAAACGAGGTAGAAGATGAAAAATACGTTTGAAAATCTTGGAATAGAAAAAACACTGGCAGAAGCATTAGGCAGCCTTAGAATTACAGAACCTACTGAAGTACAGGAAAAGACAATTCCCTTGTCATTGGCAGGAAAGAATATTCTGGCACAATCTGAAACAGGTACAGGCAAGACATTGGCATACCTGCTTCCCTTAATTCAAAGGATGGAAAAAGGCAAGAGGGAAATTCAATGCCTTATCCTTGCTCCCACTCACGAATTGATAATGCAGATACATAATACAATAGGGGAAATTAAAAGGGAATCAGGGCTGGAAATTTCCTCAACTCCATTAATCGGCAGTGCTAATATAACAAGACAGATAGATAAGCTTAAGGAAAAGCCTAACATATTAGTGGCATCTCCGGGAAGGGCATTAGAACTTATAAGAAAGAAGAAGATACCTTCCATGAATATAAAAACCATTGTTTTGGATGAAGTGGATAAACTTCTTGATAAAAAGAATCTGCCAGTCGTAAAGGATATATTCAAATCAACTCAAAAGCAAAAGCAGGTGCTTATGTTCTCGGCTACAGTAAAGAATGTAACATTAGATTTTTCAAAGGATCTGGCAGAGGATATCCAGGTAATAAGAGTAAAAGGCAGCACCAGGGTCAATGAAGATATTGAACATAACTATGTGTTGGTGGAACAAAGGAAAAAAATTGACTACCTGAGAAGGTTCATTCACGCTTCAAAAGCAAAAAGTATAATGGTTTTTATAAATAAAGCTTATGATGCAAATGAAGCCCTTGAAAAACTTAAGTTCCATAAAATCAATGCGGCAGCTATACATGGAGATATTGATAAAGAAGAGAGAAAAAAAGCATTGGAAGCTTTCAGAAGAGGAAAAGTTCAGGTGCTGGTTGCTTCAGATCTTGCAGCAAGGGGGCTGGATATAAAGGGAATTACCCAGGTGATAAGTGTGGATGTTCCTAATGACCCGAAAGATTACCTGCATAGGGCAGGAAGAGTGGGCAGAGCAGGAGAGAAGGGGGAATCCTATACTCTTGTTGACCTTAAAGAGATGCCGGTTATAGAGGAATATGAAAGAGCATTAAAGATAAAATTTAATAAAAAATATATTTATATGGGCAGGATTTTTAAAGCTGACTAAGCAGAAAATGGAGTAATCCCTGGATATTTTATATTCAGGGGATTTCTTTTGCATAATATTACGGAATAGATACTCGTTGAAAATGATTACATAAGTTAGTATAATAGTATTAAGGGGAAGTATTCATTCCCTTTAGTTTGTCTACTTGGTTGGAGGGTGAGACTATGTTATTATTTGAAGATGAAATAATACTTGATTATTCAGTAAACGATGTATTTTCTATATTTGTCAGAACAGCTAAGAGAGATTTTCCCAAATTTAATGAGAAGAATCCTATAGGTACTAAGACAGAAAAGAAGACAGGATCGCGTTCTTTCAGAAAGACTGTGCTTTCTGTAGAAATTACTGATTATGAAAAAAACAAGGTTTATGAAATTACATCAATAAGTCAGCCTGAGGTTTATGTTTCAAGATATGAATTTGGGGATTTAGGTAATAATAGGACTAAGCTGACTTTGAAAGAGTCTGATGACTCAACTGGTTTTTTCTCAGTAATAAATAAGTTTCTCATGAAGTTTGTTTTCAGATTTCTGATAAAACGGAAATTTGATAGTTTTATCAGTGCTTTGAAAGATGAAGTTCAGGCTTTGGTTGAAAGAAGAGACGGATCTCACAGGAGGCGTATAGAAACTCAGGAAGAACATGCAGAATCTGAAAATAGCCCGGAGGAATAACTCCTTTAATTAATCGTCATAATAATACTGAAGAATAAATCATGGAGGTGTTATTGTGGCGCACAAGAATAATAAAAATTCAAAAGAAAATAAGAGATCAGGCCAGAAAACTAAAAAAGAGCTTCATAAAATGAAGATGGAGACTGGAAATGAGATAGGATATTCAAAGGAATCCAGAAAATTAGGAAATAACAAGTCAAGATAATAAACAAGGAGTATGGACAATTTTTCACCATACTCCTTAAATTTTTGAATCAGAGACTTGCATAAACGACAAAAACATGGTAACATATACATTGTGTTAAATATAGGGGTATGGCTCAACGGTAGAGTAGTGGTCTCCAAAACCATTGGTTGTGGGTTCAAATCCTACTGCCCCTGCCATTTAGGAAATTTTAGAACAGAAGGTTACGGATATTTTTGTAAATATCTCGTAGCCTTTTTTCGTTGGACAAAACTTACCCCAGGGGTCACTCTATAAGTAGAACAGACTCCTGGGGTGCTTGATGTAAGTGGAATAATAAGGTAAAATATAAATTGTGTGGAAAATAAGGGGGGATTTTAGTGGGGAAAGTACAAGCAGGATTTTCTAAGTTCATAAATATAGCACTGAAGTTTTTATTTATTCCTATAGTATTTATTTCATATAAAAGAATGACAGATTACTTTAAGGAATTTAATTATTTTAACCTGGTACTATTAATTTTCTTTTCTATATCAGGTATTATAGTTTACTGGACATTAAAGAAACAGGTCAATATCACTAAAATACTTTTAGGAATACTCGTTTATTCGCTGATTATAAGGATTATATGGGTAACATCAATAAACAGTGTGCCTGCTTCAGACTATAGGGTGATGTATAGCGGAGCCCAGTCAGTCCTGAATGGAGAATTTTATGTATTTAAAGGGGATTGTTATTTCGCAAGGTTCCCGCACCTGACTATGATTGTCTTATATTTTTCAGCAATAATAAAATTATTTACATATCCGCTGCTTGCATTGAAGGTTATCAATGCAATGTTTTCAACAGGAAGTGTTTTGCTTTCATACATGATTGTAAAAGAGGTTTTTTCCAGTCCAATTAAGGGAATATGGGCAAGCTTTGTAGCAGCTGTATATCCTCCTATAATTATTTATACAGCGGTATATTGCGGAGAAAATATAGCAATTACATTTTATTTGCTTAGCATATACTTATTTGTTCAGGTGGCAAAAGGCAAAAAAACTTTGTGGTTTTTAATTTTATCTGCATTGAGCCTGTTTATAGGGAATTTATTCAGGATGGTTGCAGAGGTAATGGTCATAGCATATATTATGTATATATTGATATACTTCAGAAAATCACTAAGGGAGAAGCTTGTATCTGTCACGTGTATAATAGGAGCTTTTCTGATTCCTTTAGTTATAGTGAGCACACTGCTGAAAACTGCAGGCGTCACAGAATTTAATCTCTGGAAGGGCAGTGAGTCCTCCTGGACGTCAGTATTAAAAGGAACCAATCAGGAGAGTTGGGGAAGATACAATGAGGAAGATGCCGGCATAGTAGACAGATATAATAATGATTATAAAAAAATAGAAGAGGCTGCCAAGGAGATAGTAAGAGAAAGGCTCACGACAACTCCATTGACAAATTTAATGAATTTTTATTACAGAAAGTATGCGTATCAATGGAGAGAGGGAGATTTTGGAGGAACTTACTGGGCTAAGCTAGGTATAGAAGAAAAAGATATGATGGTAGATCTGGAAAGTAAAGCTGCCGTATATATTCAGTTTGTATATTTTGTTTTAACCCTTTTAACCTATATAGGATTATTTAACAAAAAGATATATTTAAGAAATCCGGAAATCAATTTATTTTATATCAGCTACTGCGGATATGCTTTGTTATTTCTCATCACTGAATCACAGGACAGATATTCATTTATAGCAAGCTGGTTATTTATCATATTGCCTTTTGCAATCTTTGATGGGAAAAAATTGTTTGGGAAAAGTTAATTATAGATACAGAGAAAGCAGCCAAGCCTTTGGCTGTTTTTTTATTATAGCTGTTTTTTTATTATATAGGAAGTGAATATTACAGCTTTAAAAGGAAAATATAATATTTGAAAGGAGTGAAAAGCTATGAATAAAGGTAATAATAAAGAACAAAACAAACAAAAGTCCAATATCGGAACTAAAAGAACAAACAGCAGCCAACAGCAGGAGAAAACTACATCCACAAGAAATGAATAGAAACAGCAAAAAGAACTGATTAAATTTTCTGAATTTTCGGTTGATTTATTTTTCAAATGGTGCTATAATTAATTCAAGAAGTCAGTTAGTAAAACAACTGAACTTCCCGCAAATCCTAATTCTTAAAACAGTCCCGATATATCCCATCGTTTATCCGGGTTAAAGTTCATAGATGAAGGCAGAATCCAATATTCAGAGGACAAGATTTATGGTCGGAGACTAAACATCAAAGTTCAGAAAATTAAGTTCAAAGGTTTAAGACATAGTTTAAGGTCAATAATAAAATTCTGAAGTCCGAGACTGAATATCAAGGATTAAAGAATGGAGTTTAAGATTAAAGACATATGGTTAAATCAAAGACTGATTTTGACGGTCGGAGACTAAACATCAAAGATTGGAAAGGAAGTTTAAGTTTAAAGGATAACACCTTAAATCTCAGGACTTGGTTCAAAGATTTGAGAGGTAACCTTGAAAATCAGAGAACGAATATCAAAATTAAAAACATGGCTCCTATGTTTAAGGACTGAGTTTGAAGATCAGAGAATAAACATCAAAAATCCGATGATTTAGTGCAAGACAGGAGACCGAAGTTCAAAATTAGGATAGAATCAGATTTGTGTATATAGTGAGTACGTAAAGAACTTACTAAGATATTTCAGAATGATAATATCTGCCAGGGTACAAAAAAGTTAAAATCAAAAAAACAAAGTTGTAATTTAATAGTATATGTGAAAAATATATTATTAAAAATTTAATATGAAGGAGTGATAGGAATTCAAATAGAACCAGATTTTTTAAATGAATTAGGATTTGTTTAAACCACCGGTCAGTTGTGATGAGAGGCTGATTGGTGGTTTTTACTTTATATTAATATATATATTTTATGAGGCTTTTTGGAGGCCTTTTTTTATTTCATAGGAAAGTGCATTCATTAAAAAGGTTTCAATATGGTTAAAATTACTCAAAATAATGAAAGTTACTTGTATATGATATTCATAAATGATAAACTATATTAGGAAAATTACTGTAAAAAAACTGAAGTTTCATAAAGGTGTTTATAAGCTTTTTTAAGCTGAACTTCTTAAAAATTATTATGAAAAGGAGATTTTTACATTTATTTTTCAAATATCAGAAGGTGTTCTAATGCACACTTTATCCAGGATGTGATAAATATGAAAGTGATTCTTGCATCAGCCTCAGACAGAAGAAGAGAACTTCTTATCAGGCTTGTTGAAGAATTTGAAGTTGCAGTAAGCAACTTTGATGAAGACAGTGTAATATTTTCAGGGGATCTGGAAGAATACGTAAAGGAACTGTCTTTTGGTAAAGCAAATGAAATTGCAAAAGAAAAAAAAGATGATTCTTTAATTATAGCTGCAGATACCATTGTTACAATAGATGGTAAGATTTTAGGGAAACCTAAAGACAGGGAGGATGCTGCAAACATGCTTAGAACTCTCAGCGGAAGATGCCATGAGGTTTATTCCGGAATCACTGTAATGAAATCAGGAGATTCGAAAGTTCTTAAAGAGGCAGTATGTACCAAAGTATATTTTTCTGAATTAAGTGAAGAAACAATAGCAGCATATGTGGAAAGCGGCGAACCTATGGATAAGGCAGGAGCGTACGGAATTCAGGGTTATGGCGGAGTTTTCACAGAGAAAATAGAAGGATGCTTCTATAATGTGGTTGGTCTTCCTCTTAATAGATTAAATAAGATGCTTAGGGAAATAATTTAAGTGGGATGGGGAATCTATATTATTTAAGGAGAGTTCAGATGGGAAAAACTCTGAAAGTTATGGATTTACCCGAAAATGAAAGGCCTGAAGAAAAATTGTTTCTTTATGGTGCTGAAACCTTGACAAACATAGAATTACTTGCATTGATCCTAAGATGCGGAACAAAGAATGAAAGCGTCATGGATGTAAGCTTTAAAATACTTGAATCCGTGAATGGTTTAAATGGGATGATTACGGCTGGTGCTGAAGATTTTCTGAAAATCAGAGGAATTAAAAAGGCAAAGGCTTCAAGGCTCATGGCATTGTGTGAACTGGCCAAAAGAATCAATTCCTACCGGGGAGCCAGCGGTGAGATTAGGATATCTGAACCGAAGGCTGCAGCGGATTTGCTTATGAATGAAATGAGTAATCTGCCCCAGGAAGTGTTGATGCTTGTGATCCTGAACACTAAAAATGTGGTCATTTCCATTAAGGAAATATTCAGAGGAACTTTAAACTCTTCAATAGTACACCCGAGGGAAGTTTTCTCTGAAGCATTAAAAAACAATGCCGCATCAATAATTATATGTCACAATCATCCTTCAGGGGATCCGTCTCCAAGCAAAGAGGACATAAATATTACTTTAAGACTAAAAGAATGCAGCAAGATTATGGGAATCGATCTTCTTGATCATATTATAATAGGAAAAAATACATATGTGAGTTTAAAAGAAAAATCCATAATATAAATCTGAAAGGGGAAAAATTAAATGGGATTATTTGGAATGACGAAAGATATGGGGATAGATTTAGGAACAGCTAACACTCTAGTATTTGTTAAAGGAAAAGGTATAGTATTGAGGGAACCTTCAGTTGTGGCTATAAACAACAATACTAAGAAACCACTTGCAGTAGGTGCTGAAGCAAAACTGATGATAGGAAGAACTCCAGGAAACATCGTTGCAATCAGACCAATGAGAGATGGAGTAATAGCTGATTTTGATATCACTCAAACAATGATTAAGAAATTCATTGAAAAAGTAACAAGCAAAAGTGCATTTACAAGCCCAAGAATCATCATCTGCTATCCATCAGGAGTAACAGAAGTTGAGAAAAGAGCGATATATGAAGCTACAAAATCTGCAGGAGCAAGAGACGTTCTATTGATGGAAGAGCCTATGGCAGCTGCAATTGGTGCTGGACTTCCAGTTTCTGAACCTACAGGAAGCATGATCGTAGACATCGGCGGAGGTACTACTGAAGTTGCAATAATCTCTTTGGGAGGTATTGTTACAGCTAAGTCTTTAAGGGTGGCTGGAGATGAGCTTGATCAGGCAATAATAAGCTACATTAAGAGAGAATACAACCTTATGATAGGTGAAAGAACAGCTGAAAACATAAAGATGGAATTAGGATCAGCTTATAAAACAGAAGAAGAAGAAAAAACAATGGAGATTAAGGGAAGAGACTTGATAACTGGTCTTCCTAAGATAATTGAAATAAATGAAGCTCAGATAAGAGAAGCATTGAAAGAGCCTATAGCTGCAATTATTGAATCAATTAAGACAACTCTTGAAAAAACACCACCTGAATTATCTGCTGATATTATGGATAAAGGTATTATGTTAGCTGGAGGCGGCGCATTGTTAAGGGGATTGGATGCGTTAATCAACAAGGAAACACACATGCCTGTACACATCGCAGAATCACCTCTTGATTGTGTTGCTCTCGGAGCTGGTAAAGCCCTGGAAGATTTTGATAATATAGCAAAACAACAAAGAGGATAATGGCTTTATGAAGCTGTTTAAGAATAAACTGGCAGTAACTGTTATAGTACTGTCAGTTGGTTTTTTATTAACAATTGTCTATACATATAAGACACAAAATAAGAGCACAATTGAAAGCGGTGCGGGTGCAGCATTAAATCCCATTCAAAGAATTGCTTATACTGGTGCAGATAAATTCAAGGGTTTTATAGATTTCTTTTATAATTTTTCTGAAGTGAAACGGGAAAATGAAAGACTTAACAAGGAAAATGATGAATTGCAGAATCAGCTTGTGGAATACAACAGCCTTAAAAGTGAAAATGAAAGATTAAGAGAAATAGTGAATTTTGCAAGCGGAAACCAGGATTATAACATTATAGGAACAAATATAATAGGATACAGCGGAGATAACTTTCTCTCAGGATATATTATTGATAAAGGAAGCAAGGACGGACTGGAAAAGGGAATGCCTGTCATGGCTTCAAAGGGGATAGTAGGACAGGTTACTTCATTGGGAAGTAACTGGGCTATTGTTCAATCTTTAATTAATGAAAATATTGCAATAGCTGCGAAAATTGAAAGTACTGAAGATACTGTGGGAATTGTAAAAGGATATAAGGATTCGAAAAACAGGCTATTGGCAAAAGTCTATAATATACCTATGAGTTCAGCTGTGAAGGAAGGGGATATCATTTTGACTTCAGATCTTGGACGAATATATCCTAAGAATATCAGGATTGGTAAAGTGTTAAGTGTGGAAGAAGACAAGGTAAAGGTAAGCAAAAGTGCTGTAATTGAACCTTTTGTAGATTTTAACAAGCTTGAGGAATTGTATGTATTGATTCCCAAAGATAAAAGAATTATTAATAGTGATGGTCAATAGCTTATGAAAAGAATTATATTGATACTTATAGGGTTATTATTTTTTACTCTTGATAATGCAGTTTTACCTGTCTTCCATATATCAGGTTCATGGGGAAGCCTGCTTTTTACATTTGCAATATGCTATTCAATCCTGGGGGGGGCCTGGGAAGCAGTTTTTATAGGCGCTTATTCAGGAATCCTTCAGGATGTGTTTTTTGCAAATGCATTTGGTGTGAACTCCCTGATAAATCTAATTCTTTGTTTGCTGGCTTCGGCAGTAGGAAAAAATATATTTAGAAACAGAAGGACAATTCCGGTTATTACTGTTTTTTTAGCAACTTTTATGAAGTATATGTTGGTTTATGTGATTTTATTGATTTTGAAAGCTGATATGTATCTCTCAGGAATTATGCTGGTATCTTTAATAAATGCAGTATTTGCTTTTATCTTCTATAAAAAGATATACAAATTTACAGAAAAAAGCTATATGAAAGATCCTTGGAAATTTAATTAAAAGGTGATTATATGAATAAAAAAAAGAAGAAGTTTTTGAACAGATATACCTTCTTAATTGCATTAATGTTTATTATTTTTAGTATTATATTGGGAAAACTTATTTATCTCCAGGTTATTAAGTATGATGATTATAAGGATATGGCAAATAACAGGTCAAGAAGGTTTGTGGCAGAAAATGCTCCAAGAGGTATTATCTATGACCAAAATGGGAATATACTGGCAACGAGTGTTCAGAGTTATACAATTACCTTTACTTCTACGGATGAGTCCAACACAAGCTTCTATGGCACAATGGCAAAGGTTTTTGATATCCTTAATACTAGAGGTGAAGCCATCGAGGATGATATGCAGCTTAAACTGGATGAGAACAATAATTACTATTTTGATTTTAACACCAGTGATGCAGCTTCAATAAAAGCTTTGAATGTCAGGTTTAAAAAAGACAGAGGGTTGGATGAAATACTGAAGAAAAAGCTTTTCCCGGGCAATAAGGGCGATTTGACTTCCGCACAGCAAAACCAGCTGGATGATGCTCTTTATGGGTATTCTCCGGAAGATACTTTTTATTATATGATTGAAAGTTATAAGATGTATGAGATGCTGAATCCTTCATCTAAAGAAGAAAGAGAAAAGTATGAGAATATGAACGGGAAAGATATCCTGGCTTTGATCTTAAAAAGCTATTCATTGCAGGATGTCAGAAAGTACCTGGTTATAAAAGATGCCATAAAAATGCAGAGTTTTAAAGGATATAAGCCTGTAACCCTGGCAAATGTAAAAAAGGAAACATCATTCATTTTCTATCAGAAGCTTAATGATCTGCCTGGAATTGACGTTTCTACTGAACCGGTAAGGTCTTATCCATATAAGAACCTGGCATCTTCAGTAATTGGATACATAGGTGCGATAGATGGAAGTGCGGAGGCAAGATATACAGAAAAGGGATATGATGTAAGCACCGACAAGATAGGAAAAAGCGGAATCGAGTCTGCTTTTGAAAGTGTTCTTAAAGGAACAAAAGGCGGAACCACAGTGATGGTAAACTCTAAAGGAAGAAAAACTGAAGAGTTATTCAGGCTTGAACCTTCTCCGGGCATGAACGTTCAGCTTACAATCGATAAAAATATTCAATATTCAGCAGAAACGAGTCTGAAGGGAGTATTAGAAGGGCTTCAGAGCGAGGGGTTCATTGATCAAGGAGTTGATGTTAGAAATGCCACGAGGGGAGCTGTGGTGGTTCAGGAGGTTAAAACAGGAAGAATACTTGCTTTATCAAGTTTTCCTGATTTCGACCCGAATGTATTCTCTACTCCAGGGGCTTTGACATCAGAACTGTCAAAGACGTATTTCCCTAACAACTCTCAGCTTGAGGAGTTCGGGAAGAATTTTATTGCGAAACAAGGGTTAAATAAGACTGTGGATGATTTGTTCCCGAAAAATAAGGACGGAATAAGGGAAGACAGATATGACCTTTATCCAAAGGCCTTATATAACTATGCCACATTGGGGCTGACACCGCCAGGATCTACATTTAAACCATTGACTTCCGTGGCTGCCTTAAGTGAGGGTGTCATCACCACCAGTGAAACTATGCAGACAAAAACGTACTTCGATAAATATCCGGATATATTTGGGAATCTGAAGCCTGAGGATGAGGCGACACCTGCAATTACAGACATCAGAAGGGCCCTTGCGGTATCAAGTAACTATTTTTATTATGATTGTGCTATCAGAATGTACAAAAAATATGCACCAACTGAAAAGGCTGATGTAGCGGATAAGGTTAAAGGGCTGGATACTTTATCGCAGTATGCATGGAAAATGGGATTGGGAAGTGATCCAAACAGTACACAAAAGGTTGGGACAGGAATTGAATTGGCGGAGAACTTCGGCCAGGTTTACAATTTCCAGTCTTTCAAGTCAAACACCATCAATATGATTAACTTCAATCTGGTGCAGTATGCAGAAGCGGGATCTTTTGCAGGCAGAGGATCATTCCCGGCAATGGATCTTGCTGTTAACAGCGATGACAGTGAAAAGCTGGCTGCAGCAAAGAAAAAGTTAAAACAGATGGTAAAAGATAAGCTTAATGAAGTGGGAACAAGGGATATAAGGGGAGACTTCGAGACCTTTAATAAAGCTGTAAGGCCTGTGGTTCAGGAGATATATGACAATTCACCTAAGTATCAGGCTAATGTGGCAGGTGCAAATGTTTCTCCAAAAACAGCGGTAGATAAAGCATCTTATGAAATTTCCAATTATGTCATCTACTCTGTTTCCCTGGAAATAATGAGCGCGACGCAGATTGCTTATGGAGCCATTGGCCAGGGTATGGATACCTTCACCCCTCTTCAGCTGGTAGGATATATTTCCACTCTGGTAAATGGAGGCACAAGGTATAGAGCCCACCTGGTGGATAAGGTTACAGACAGAGAGGGAAATGTAGTTCAGGAATATAAACCGGAAGTGCTGGACAAGATTGATATTCCGACAGAATATCTTGATGCCATTAAAACAGGTATGAATATGGCCAATACTGCGGAAGGCGGTACAGCAAGTTCAGTTTTTGCGAAATTCCCTATAGCTTCAGGTGGTAAGACAGGTACGGCTACCTTCAGATCTGATCAAAGCGAATACGGACGTGAAGCCTTCGGGGTTTACGTGTCATTTGCTCCCCTGGATGATCCTCAGATTGCTGTATGTGTGTTATTATATGATGGTGGACACGGATATTTCGGAGCTAATGTAGCCAAGGCAGTGTATGAAACATACTTCAGAGATCAGCTGAAGGCTATGGGTTACGCGCCTGCTAACAGCTACACTCTGGATCCGCCTCTGGCAGATATAAAGAACACAACATCAGGTGATTCAGGAAGTGCGGCAGGTGCAGCAGAGACAACAAATGCAACAGGCGGTACAGATGGCCAATAAGCATATTGATATTTTTCAGAGCGGCAGTTTTTGCCGCTCTTTTCAGCATTGAAATTGGAAATCTTCATTGTCAATTTACATAAAAATGTATTATAATAGAAAGGACACAATAAAAAGATAAAAAACCTGTGAGAGAGGTTGCTTATGATTGATGATAGAATAGTAATAAAAGGGAATAGGGAAGGGCTGTTTGCAGCGATTAACTATAATAAATTTAAAGACTTCAGTGAAGTTTTGGAAGCTCTTTCGGAAAAACTAAGCAAGGGTAAGAAGTTTTACAAGGGTGCGGTTTTAACTATAAAAACTGATCTGAAGTACATAGAAGAAAGAGATATGAGAAAATTAAAGGATACTCTTTTTGAAGATATAGGAATTAAAGAATGCATATTCAAGGACATGGAGGAAAAAGAAGTAAAGGTTTTTAACGGAATAAATGAAGGAAGAACCAGGTTTATTCGAAAAACAATAAGAAGCGGCCAGAGAATAGATTATATGGGGAATCTGGTAATCGTAGGAGATGTCAATCCAGGTTCAGAAATATATGCAGCAGGGAACATTGTTGTCATGGGGAAAATAAGAGGACAGGTTCATGCTGGTACAACTGGCAATACCAAGGCGTTTATTACAGCATTTTTATTGGAACCTGAACTTCTTCAGATAGGGGATGTTATAACAGTATCTCCTGAAGACGGAGAAAAACCGAAATATCCGGAAGTAGCAAGGCTGAAAGATGGAACAATCATCGTAGAGCCGTATTTACCAAATAAATTTATTTAAACAAATTGGAGGTATTTAGAATGGGAGAGTCAATAGTCATAACGTCAGGAAAGGGCGGAGTCGGGAAGACCACCACGACAGCAAATATAGGAACTGCTCTAGCAGCTTTAGGTAAAAAAGTGGTTGTAATAGATGGGGATACTGGTCTTAGAAATCTGGATGTATTAATGGGATTGGAAAACAGGATAGTATATACTATAGTAGATGTTTTTGAAAAGAGATGCAGAACAAAGCAGGCAATGATAAGGGATAAAAGATTTCCGAATCTGTATTTGCTTCCTACTGCCCAGACAAAGGATAAGAATGATATAACTCCAAATCAGATGTTAAGCATAATAAACGAGCTTAAAGGAGATTTTGATTATGTTCTTATAGATTGTCCTGCAGGTATAGAGCAAGGTTTTGAAAATGCAGTTGTAGCTGCGGACAGAGCAATTGTAGTTGTGAATCCGGAAGTCACATCTGTAAGAGATGCTGACAGAGTTATAGGAAAGCTGGATTCAAAAGGGTTGGATGACCATCAGGTTATTGTAAACAGATTAAACTATGAAATGACCCAAAACGGGGATATGTTAGACATACAGGATATTTTAGAAATATTGTCAATCAAGCTTTTAGGAGTAGTTCCGGATGACAAGTCCATAACTATATCTACAAACAGAGGAGAACCTATTGTTCTTGATGAAAAAGCAATTGCTGGACAAGCATTTAGGAATATTGCAAGAAGAATCACCGGAGAAGATGTTCCTCTTATAGACTTAAATACGGATGCAGGTTTACTGGGTTCACTGAAAAAACTGTTTAAGCTGAGATAGCTATTAAAAGGGGGAGAGAGAAATGGAATTTTTTAATAAGTTTTTTGGAAATAAACCCTTGCCTAAGGATATAGCTAAAGATAGGTTAAGACTTATTCTTATCCATGACAGAGGTGAGATTGCTCCTGAACTTTTAACTAAAATCAGGGAGGAAATACTTCAGGTAATTTCAAAATATGTGGAAATAGATGCCGGGGATATGGAAATAACAGTAACAAAAACAGAGGCTGCTGAAGGAAACTCACCTGCCCTTGTTGCCAACATTCCTATAAAGAGTGTAAGAGGAAGATAAATGTTTTTAAGATGGAAAAAGGCTTTAATCAGCCTTTTTTTGTATTAGGAAGGTATATTTTTTTTCTGTAAAATAAGTGGTTACAAAAATCCTTCATTTTTCAAATATCAGTGAATTGACAGAAGATGTATGGAGATATGCATTGATTTGAGTTATAATAAATAGTGAAATTTTAAAAACGGAGGCCTATTTAATGTTGGAAAAATTAAAATTGGATTTTAAAGTTCTGAGGGAACTGGACTTTGTGCTATTTATAACAATGATAGTGACAGTCTTCTTTGGATGTGTAAATATATATCTCGCTACTAAAGGGGAAGTTGGGTTTGCTAAAGTGGAAAAGCAGCTCATCTGGCTGGGTGTTTCCCTGGTTGCCATATATTTCGTCTTATTGGTTGATTATATAATCCTCCAGAATTATGCCTTTATTTTTTATGTCATTGGCATTATTTTGTTGATTATAACTATTGTGGCCGGAGCCACAGTTAATGGTGCCACAGGGTGGATAAAAATAGGCGGGTTTACAATGCAGCCTTCTGAAGTGGCGAAGATCGGGATAATTGTGATGTTGGCAAAGAAGATTCAGGATATGGAAGGAAAGGTAAATGAACTTAAGAACTTTTTCATCCTGGCTGCATATGCGATTGTTCCGGTTATATTGATAGTCAAAGAACCTGACATGGGTATGACTATGGTTTGTTTCTTTATTGTATTAGGTATGTTTTTCATTGCAGGCCTGAACATAAGGGTAATCGGGGGGGGGCTGGTTGCTTTATTTCTGTCAATTGTTCTTATTTGGAATTCCGGATTGATAGAACCTTATCAGAAAAAGAGAATCACTTCCTTTTTGGATCCGGCGGCAGATGAACTTAATTCAGGGCTTCAGCTTACCCAATCCACCATAGGAATAGGTTCAGGAGGCTTTTTAGGGTCAGGGGTGAGTTTTTCAATTGATTCTCCTGGTGGATATGTATCTCAAAACGTTCCGGAAAAAGAAACTGATTTTATATTTGCTGTGATAGGAGAGACCTGGGGAACCGTGGGAGCTATCTTCCTTTTGGCTATGTATGGTATAATTATCTACAGGATAATAACCATATCCAGGACTAGTAAGGATGTCTTTGGACAGATGATTTGTGTGGGATTAGCAGCATATTTTCTCTTTGCCATTTATCAGAATATAGGAATGACAATAGGACTTATGCCCATTACGGGAATAACTCTACCTCTTATAAGTTATGGAGGAAGTTCATTGTTTACAACAATGCTTTCACTTGGATTGATATTGAATATAGGGATGAGAAGAAAGAAAATAAATTTCTAATATATATTAAAAGGGGGACATAAGATGAATATTGCGCTGATAGCTCATGATGACAAAAAAGATGACATGATTGAATTCTGCAAAAACCATAAGGATATACTTGAAAAGTATACTCTTTTTGGTACAGGCACTACAGGTAAAAGGATAATGGAGGCAACAGGCCTTGAAGTAACAAGATTCCTTTCCGGCCCATTGGGGGGAGATCAGCAGATAGGCGGGAAAATTGCCCAGGGAGAAATGGACCTGGTGTTTTTCTTCAGGGATCCTTTGACAGCTCAGCCTCATGAACCAGATGTTACAGCATTAATCAGAATCTGCGATGTACATAATGTGCCTATTGCGACAAATTTAGGCACAGCGGAAGAGTTAATAAAGAATTATTAAACATAAGGGAGCTGTCTCAGAACATTTAAATTTGTGTTTTGGGACAGCTCATATTTTTATGTTCTATGTTTATCCTCATAAAAATATATATTTATAGTGGAATAGTATATTCAGGGGTGATAAATGTGGGTAATTTTGATTCTGAGTACAAAAGCTATTACGGGAAAATCATGGAGAGAAAAAGGAATGCTCACTTAACAGGCAAAATTTCAGATTACCCGACAACGGTGAGAAATACAAAAGTTTCAGAGAAAAGTATAAATCATGTTATTTTCAGAAGAATTACACAGGAATTGGGGGGGACCCTGGTGCTGCTTCTTACAGCATTAATATGCAAAAATATCAGGACACCTGAAACAATGGCTGTATATAATTCCGGAAAATATTTTGTGAACAACGGATACGACATAAATCAGGCTGCAAGGGATATAAAATATTTAGATATTTCTTCAATTAAACATAAGGGTGAGGATTTAACTGATTATGTCAAATCAAAGATAATGAATGGACAGACTTTTAAGGAAAAGATGAAGGAAACATTAGTTAAACCGGTTCTGGGAACATATTCTTTAAAGGATGATAGTAAGAAAATTTACTGCGTAGAAGTATCTTCAGGGACTGAGGTCATATCAATAGGGGATGGAAAAGTTTCCGAAACAGGGGAAGATGCAGTCTTTAACAGATATGTAATGATTGATTGCGGAAACGGAATTGAAAGTGTATATGGAAATCTCGAAAATATTGATGTAAAAGAAGGAGAGGTAGTTTTTAAAGGACAGATGATAGGAAACATAGGCAGCAGCGGAGCAAAGACTGCATTGTTGTTTCAGCTGAAGTATATGGGGGAAGCCAGAGACATTAAAGAATATATGAATATCTAGCAATTTTCAGGGAGTAAATAATGAATAGGAAGGGATTAATGCTTGGATTTGAATTACTGATACTTATTTCCTTAGGGATTCATTTTAAATTTATAACAGTTCTGATTTTTGTATTCCTGCATGAAATGTCTCATGGCCTGGCAGCGATACTTTTGGGTGCAAATATGAAAAAGTTGTTTGTCCACCCCTTAGGATTTTTTGTTGAAATAGAAGATCTGGAAGAGCTTACTGAAAAAAAGCAACTGGCAGTATATTTATCCGGGCCTGCAATTAATCTGTTATTATCTGTTATATTTTACGTATATGATGGCTATGTTTTTTCGGAGCTATCCATTATCAACATCATGCTCTTTATATTTAATATGCTTCCGGCATATCCTTTAGACGGAGGCAGGATATTCACTATGGCTTTATCAAGGAGAATATCATACAGGCTGTCAGGAAGGATAGTTGTGTATTTCAGCATAGCTGCAGGCTCTGCGTTTACAGGTCTTTTTATATATAGCATATTTAAATTACATAAAATCAATATTAACCTTTTGATGATAGGAATATTGATGCTATATTCAGCTTTAAAAGAAAAAAAGAGGATAATGTATATATTGATGGGGGACCTGGTAAGGAAACGGGGACGGTTAACAAGAAATAAATATCTATCGACAAAAACCGTCTCAGTATATTTTAAGCTGGGCCTTGTAAATATACTGACTATGGTGGACAAAAATAAATTTAATTCATTCCTGGTGCTGAATGAGGATATGAAAATGATAGGAGTAATTAATGAAGATGAACTCCTGGAGGCTTTAAAAAAACATGGCAATATTTCTTTGGAAGAGTACTTTGAAAGGAGGAAACTCAGCTGAACTGAATTTCTTCCTTTAATACATATTTGAAAATTCAAAAAGGGGTATCTTATAATGAATAAACTACAATTAAAATCAAATATATTTCTTTCGATAACTGCAGTAATCTGGGGATTTGCATTTGTGGCCCAAAAGATCGGGGCAAATTATATAGGTGCTTTTACCTTTAACGGAGTGAGATTTGCATTGGGAGGCCTGTCATTAATTCCTCTGATTCTTTATTTCAATAAAGAACAAGCGAATAATACTCAGAGATCCGGCAGTTTAATAAATGCTTTACCGGGAGGAATTGCAGCTGGATGTGCTCTTTTTTTTGCAGCATCACTGCAGCAGGTGGGTATAGCTTATACCTCAGCAGGAAAAGCTGCATTCATAACAGGGTTATATATTGTGCTTGTTCCTGTGATTGGAGTGATATTGAAACATAAAATTCACATAAGTACATGGATTGGAGGAATTTTAGCAGTTACAGGCTTGTTCTTTATAAGTGTCACTGAGAGGTTTACTGTTGGCACAGGGGATTTGCTTGAGCTTGCAGGTGCAGTTTTTTGGGCAGTACATATATTATCTATTGATTATTTTACGAAGAAAGCGAATGCGTTAAAACTATCTTTTGTTCAGTTCATAACTTGTTCAATACTCAGCATTATGGCTGCTGCAATATTTGAAGACATAACTTTATATGGGTTAAATAAAGCCATGGGGGCAATACTTTTCGGAGGGATATTTTCAGTAGGAATAGCATATACCCTGCAGGTTGTAGGGCAAAAGCATTCAAAACCTTCCCATGCGGCAATAATTCTCAGTATGGAATCTGTTTCTGCAGCGATAGCAGGGATATTTATTTTAAATGAGAGCTTAGGATCGAGAGGATGTCTGGGGTGTTTTCTCATGTTAGGAGGAATGCTTTTATCTCAGGCAAAGAATTTCAGCAGTAGTACAGGCTGATGAGTTCTCACAAAAAAGAATTGTTGCATTATATTTAAAACTAAGTGATAATACTAAAGGTAGTTTATAGCATCGGCTTGTGATAGAATAAAGTCGATTGATAAATTACCTTTGTACATAGATAACCGAAGGAGGAAAAAATATTGATGAACAGAATAACTGACGATATTTTATACAAGGTTGAAAAGCCTGCCAGATACATTGGCGGCGAGTTAAATCAGATTATTAAAGATAAAAATGAAGTTGACATAAGATTTGCATTTTGTTTTCCTGATGTTTACGAGGTAGGGATGGCTCACCTGGGATCAAGGATTCTTTATCATACCATTAATAAGAGAGAAGATACATATTGTGAAAGAGCATTTGCACCCTGGCCTGATATGGAAAAGGAAATGAGGGAACAGAATATTCCTTTATATACTCTTGAAACAAAGGATCCTTTAAAGGATTTTGACATATTGGGATTCACTCTTCAGTATGAAATGAGTTTTACAAACATATTGAACATGCTGAACCTTGGAGGAATTAAGGTAAGAGCTTCTGAAAGAGGAGAAGATGATCCTATAGTTATGGCAGGAGGCCCCTGCGCATATAATCCAGAGCCTTTATCAGGCGTTGTTGATTTCTTTGAACTTGGAGAAGGTGAAGAAATGATGAATGACGTTCTTGAAGTATATAAAAAATACAAAGGCAAAGGAAAGAAAAAGGAGTTTTTAAGAGAGATATCAAAAATCAGAGGTATATATGTTCCTTCATTATATGATGTTACTTACAATGAAGATGGAACAATAAAGGAATTCAAGCCTAAGTATGAGGATATTCCTGCAAGAGTGCAGAAGAGAATCATAGCAAACTATGATAAGGTTGATTTCCCTACTAACATTATAGTTCCCTTTACAGAAATCGTACATGACAGAATAGTTCTTGAAGTTTTCAGAGGATGTACAAATGGCTGCAGATTCTGTCAGGCAGGAATGATTTACAGACCTGTAAGAGAAAAGAAGAAGGAAACCCTTCTTCAGCAGGCGCGTGAAATGGTTAAAAATACAGGATATCAGGAAATTTCCCTGGCATCTTTAAGTACCTGCGACTATTCAGATATTTTCGGATTGGTTAAAGATCTTATGGCTGAGCACTCAGAGAAAAATGTTGCTGTTGCACTTCCTTCAATAAGAGTTGATGCTTTTTCAGTGGATCTTCTTAAGGAAATACAGAAGGTTAAGAAAACAGGCCTTACATTTGCACCGGAAGCGGGTTCTCAAAGAATGAGAGATGTAATAAACAAGGGATTGACTGAAGAAAGAATATTGGAAGCTGCAAAGTCTGCTTTTGAATCAGGCTGGAGTTCTTTAAAACTATACTTCATGATAGGTCTTCCTTATGAAACAATAGAGGACGTAAGGGGGATAGGGGAGCTTGCAGAGAAAATAACAGCACAATATTTTGCAGTTCCTAAGGATGTAAGAAACAGAGGGTTGAGAGTTACAGTGAGTACATCAATATTTGTACCTAAGCCATTCACTCCATTCCAATGGGCACCTATGGAGCAGATTTCAAATGTTAATGATAAGATAAATGCAGTAAAATCTTCAATTAAATCAAGAGCAATATCCTACAGCTATCACGAACAGAAAACATCTTATATGGAAGCTGTTTTTGCAAGAGGAGACAGAAGACTTTCTGATGTTCTGATAAAAGCATATGAAAAGGGCGCAAAGTTTGACGGTTGGTCTGAATACTTCAGCTTTGACATTTGGCAGGAAGCACTTAATGAATGCAACGTAGACGGAGATTTCTATGTATACAGGGAAAGAAGCTACGATGAAATCCTTCCTTGGGATTTTATAGATATCGGAGTGAACAGGGATTATCTGGTGCGTGAAAATGAAAAAGCAAAAAGTGCACAGCTTACTCAAAACTGCAGGCAAGGATGCACTGGCTGCGGTGTGAATGCAAACTTTAAAGAAGGGGAGTGTTTTGAAGGTGCGATACTTAATTAAGTTTACCAAAGGTCAAAACATAAAGTTTGTTTCCCATTTGGATTTAATGAGAACACTGCAAAAAATCATAATGAGAAGCGAACTTAACATAAATTATTCACAGGGGTTTAATCCGCATATGGCTATGTCCATTGCACAGCCTCTTTCAGTAGGAGTCAGTTCTAATGGAGAATACATGGACATTGTTTTAAGAGAGCCTGAGAATCCTGAAGAGATTCTGAGAAGACTCAACAGCAAATCCCTTCCTGGAATTGAGTTTCTGGAAATAAGGGGTATAGAAAATATCCCTAATCAGAAAAAGGTACCTCAGGCTATGGCCATGGTTGAAGAGGCCGTTTATACCATAAAAATAAGATGCGCTGATGCTTCAAAAGTAAATGAAGAGCTTAATAAGCTTCTGGAGCTGAAGGAATGGAACATTATAAAGAAAAATAAAAAGGGAGAAGAAAAAGCCCTTAATATAAGAAGCATGATCAAAGATATCAAATACTGGGTTAAGGATGAGTATATTATAATAAGCACAAGAATAAGCTGCGGAAGCAAGGAGCATCTGAACCCTGAGTTTATGATAAATTTCATTAAAGACAATACATCAAGAACAGATAAAGAAGCTTTTGTTAATGTGATCAGAGAAGAAATGTATGCCCATAAGCAGGAAAAACTGCTGCCTTTATATAAAACGGTGTAAAGAGGTATTTGCTTATGCGTGATATATTTATAGAGAGAAGAGAAAAGATACTGAGAATAGCAGTTAAGGAAAATAGCAGGCTTGTGGATTGTCTCATCGAAGAAGAGACAAATGAGGCCATTCCCGGAGAAATATATCTGGGGATTGTGAAGAATATAGTTCCTGGTATAAAAAGTGCCTTTGTAGATATCGGACTTCCTGTAAATGCCTTCATGACCTTGGATGCGAATTTCCCAATAAAGCAGGGACAGGAAATCCTGGTGGAAGTGGTAAAGGGAGCTCTTGGAGATAAGGGACCCAAAGTCACATGCGACTTTTCAATTCCCGGGAAATATGTTGTATTATCCTCTAAGGGCCACGGGGTTTCAGTATCAAAGAGGATTTTTGACGAAAACAAGAGAAATGAGCTTAAGGATGCAGTGCTTCCGCTGGAAGATGTATTGATAACATTAAGGACAAATGCTGCTTTTGGTGATATAGGAGACATAAAAAATGAGCTGGAAATTCTGCATAGGGAGTATCTTGAAGTGATCCGGAAAGGAAGGTTCTTAAGAAAGCCCCAAAGAGTCTTCGGAGAAAATCTTCTTCTGAACAAGATCCTGAGGGACAATATCAATAAGGAAACCAGAGAAATCCATGTTGATACAGAAGAGGATTTCAAGGTGGCATCTGATTACATAAATATAGGAGAAGATGTAAAAGTAAATCTGTATAAAGGAGAAAGAAGCCTTTTCGATTTCTATAATATTGAAAGGGAAATACTTTCTCTCAGACATAAGAAGGTTCAGCTGAATTGCGGCGGATGGATCGTTATTGACAGGACAGAAGCCATGTATGTAATAGATGTCAACTCAGGGAAAAACACAAAAGGAAGAAATATTGACAAGACAGCTGAGGAAACAAATAAGGAAGCTGCTGCAGAAATTGCAAGGCAGATAAGATTGAGAAACCTTGGTGGGATTATCCTTGTTGACTTTATTGATATGAGAAGTCATGAAGATAAAAAAGAAATACTGGATATCTTGTCTAAGGGATTGGAAAAAGATAAGAAAAGGACTGTGGTCTATCCCTTTACTGAATTGGGACTGGTGCAGATATCGAGAACCAGAAGCGGAAAAAGTATATTTGAATATATGGAGGAGGACTGTGAACTTTGCAAAGGAAAAGGCAGCAGGTTATCTCTTTCATACATCTCAATGCTTATAAGGGATGAAATTCTAAGATATCAGTCTGAAAATTCCATCAGAGACTTCTATATTGAAATAAACAGCCAGTATGAAAGTTATGTAAGGGAAGATATTCTTTCATTTTTAACAAATATTGAAGCCCTGGACAAGAAAATATATCTTCATTTTGTTGAAGAAACAGAGTACTTCAAACTGGAACCTCTGCTTTTTAAAAAGCAGATTAACAGTATTCAGGATTATTTGATTAATTAATAAATTCTATTTACATTATGTTATTCTTGTGATAGAATATTACAGTAACCGCACAGAATAGGTTTTTTGAAAAACAAAGTTAAATCTTTGTACCTTAAGTGGCGAGACCGTAATGAGGAGGTGTTTTATATGTATGCAGTATTAACTACAGGAGGAAAGCAGTACAGAGTTAAGGAAGGAGACGTTCTTTTCGTTGAAAAACTTAACGCTGAGGTTGAATCAACAGTTGAGTTCGCTGAAGTTCTAGTTGTATCTAAGGATGGAGAATTAAAAGTTGGTACACCAGTAGTTGAAGGAGCTAAGGTTGTAGCTAAAGTATTAGCTCAAGGAAAAGCAAAGAAAGTTATAGTTTTCAAGTACAAACCAAAGAAAGACTATAGAAGAAAAGCTGGACACAGACAACCTTACACTAAGATTCAAATCCAAAAGATCGAAGCTTAATTATGATTAGGATAAAGATCAAAAAAACTGATGATAAAATAATTGCGGTAGACATAAAGGGCCATGCATTAAGGGAAGCTGAGGCTATAATAGCCGGTGAAGCTTACGATATGATATGCAACTCGGTGTCAGTGCTTTCCCAAAGTCTTTTGATAGGTTTGGAAAATGTGCTTAATATAAATTGCAGTTACGAGATCTATGAAGGATACATAAGCTTAGACTTGAAAGATTTGGATGAAGATGAGCTTGAAAAGGCGCAGGTTCTTTTGAAGACTTTCGAACTGAGCATCGATAGTATTATGATATCCTTAGAGCAAAGTTTTGGGAAAAACAAACGTGATAAATATATATGTCTTTTAAAAGAGGAGGTGTAACACCATGTTAATAATGAACCTTCAATTGTTCGCTCACAAAAAAGGGGTAGGTAGCTCTAAGAACGGTAGAGACTCTGAATCAAAGAGATTAGGAGTTAAGTCTGCTGACGGCGAATTCGTTTTAGCAGGTAATATCATTGTAAGACAAAGAGGAACTAAAATCCACCCAGGAACTAACGTTGGAAAGGGTAAGGATGACACTCTTTTCGCTAAAGTTGATGGAGTTGTTAAGTTCGAAAGAATGGGTAAGGATAAGAAGAAAGCTTCTGTTTACCCAGTTGATGTAGAAGAAATAGCTGAATAGTCTTTATATAAAGCACCCTGGTACAAGGGTGCTTTATTAGTTAAGAATTAAGGGTTAGGAATTAGGAATTACAGAGCCACAGATTTATATAAAAAGTATTGATTTTTAATTCGTAAATCTTCATTCCTAATTAATATTGAAGCATTGCAAAATTTATTTTGCTGATGTAATATTTAAGTGATTAAATAAGTCTAAATGAAAAATAATAAAAATCCATATAAGGTAAGGTGATGTATATGTTTATAGATACAGCCAAGATATTCGTAAAATCAGGAGATGGCGGAGATGGTTCCGTATCCTTCAGAAGAGAAAAATATGTTCCGCTAGGAGGTCCTGACGGAGGAGATGGAGGAGACGGCGGAGACGTAATTTTCGTTGCTGATACCAATATGACCACACTTCTGGACTTTAAATACAAGAAGAAGTTCTTAGCAGAAAAAGGAGTTAATGGTTCAGGCTCAAAGTGCTACGGAAAAGATGGAGAAGATTACATAATCCATGTACCTATGGGAACAATCATAAGGGATGTGGAAACAAATAAGATAATGGCAGATTTATCCCATGGGGGAGATACATACAAAGTATGCAAGGGCGGAAAAGGCGGAAAAGGAAATGCAAAATTCTGCACACCTACAAGACAGGCGCCAAACTTTGCAGAACCTGGAATGCCGGGAGAAGAAAGATGGGTTACACTTGAACTTAAGCTTCTTGCGGATGTAGGTTTATTAGGTTTTCCTAACGTAGGAAAATCAACACTTCTTTCAGTGGTATCAAAGGCAAGACCTAAAATAGCAAACTACCACTTTACAACTTTAAAACCTAACTTAGGTGTTGTAAGCGTTCCTGGAATTGAACCTTTTGTTATGGCAGATATCCCTGGAATTATTGAAGGAGCAGCTGAAGGTGTGGGTCTTGGAATACAGTTTCTGAGACACATTGAAAGAACAAGACTTTTGATACACATAGTGGATATCTCCGGAATAGAAGGAAGAGATCCTGTTGAAGATTTCTTAAAAATCAATGAGGAACTAAAGAAATATTCCGTTAAGCTATGGGACAGACCGCAGATAGTTGTGGCAAATAAAGCTGATATGCTTTTTGATGAAGAAGTATATGAAAACTTCAAGAAGAAAATTAATGAGATGGGTTATGACAAAGTCTTCAAAATGTCTGCAGCTACAAATTCAGGGGTTGAAGAAGTAATTAAGGAAGCTGCAAGAATACTTAAAGAAATTCCAATAAAGGATTTAGAGATAGCGGAAGAAGAGAGATTTGTACCAGAAGACAAGAAATTCACATATACAATAAGAGTTGAAGAAGGCGAAGACGGAAAGGTTTATGTAGTGGAAGGAACTTTCGTAGACAGACTTCTGTCTGCTGTTAATGTCAATGATTATGACTCGTTAAGATACTTCCATAAGGTTCTTAACAACAAGGGAATTATGGCTGAACTAAGAGAAATGGGAATTCAGGACGGAGATTACGTGAAACTTAACGACTTCGAATTTGAATACCTGATGTAGGAAGGATGAATAGGTAGAATGATTACAAGCAAACAAAGAGCTTATTTAAGATCTCTTTCAAATAATCTGGATGTTATATTCCAGATAGGAAAGAACGGAATAGAAGATGCTTTCATAAAGCAGGTTGAAGAGGCTTTGGAAGCAAGAGAGCTTATTAAAATAAAGGTACTTGAAAATTCAGGATTGGATACAAGAGAAGCTTCAAATATCATTTGTGAAAAAACAGGCTGTGAAGGTGTTCAGGCAATAGGAAGCAAAATAGTTCTTTTTAAACAAAGCACTAAAAAACCTAAGATAGAATTACCTTATATAAAATAGTAATAAATGAAGAAAATTGGAATAATGGGGGGGACTTTTGACCCCCCTCATAATGGTCATATTTACATTGCGGATAAAGCCTATAAGAAATTAGCCTTGGATAAGGTTATATTTATGCCTGCGGGAACTCCCCCACATAAGACTCACAAAAAGATTACTGATGAAAAACACAGATATGAAATGGTGAAAGCTGCCATATCTGATTATAATTATTTTGAAGTTTCAGATTATGAAATCAAAAAAAAAGGATTAAGCTACACATTTCTGACCTTAAAACATTTAAAAGATGAATATGGCGACTGTGAGCTTTTTTTTATAGCAGGAGCAGACAGTCTGGTTCAGTTGGAAAAGTGGCGTAATGTGCAGGAAATACTTGATACTGCTTCTCTGGTGATATTTACGAGACCAGGGTATTTAAAGGAAGATGTTCATGAAGCAAGGGAGAAAACAGAAGAAAAATACGGGCACTCTGTGATTTTGCTGGACCTTGAAGCTCAGGATATATCCTCATCAGAGATAAGGGAAGCATTAAGAAAAGGACATGATGCAGATAAATATTTAAGTCCTGCAGTTATAAGGTATATAGAAGGGAAGGGGCTTTATAAAGATTAAAAGAGCCATTTAATCAGGGGTTGTATTTTAAGGAGGAAAGTTTAATGTGGAGTAAGGAACAAATTCTTCAGTATTTGAAAGCTAATCTGAAGGAAGCAAGATTTAAACATACTTTAGGAGTTGCAATAACAGCTGTTCAGCTTGCTGAAGCAAATAATGAAGATAAGGAAAGAACTGAAATTGCAGCACTGCTTCATGATGCAGCAAAAAATTTAAGTGAAGAAGAATTGTGCAGAATACTTGAGGAAAACTCTTTATATATAGATGAAATTGAGAGAAAGGTTCCGGAACTTCTTCATGGAAAAGCGGCAGCTGTGTTGGGGAAAAAAATCATGGGAATCCATGATGAGGAAATATTAAGCGCTGTTGCCTGTCATACAACCGGTAAGAGGAATATGACTACTTTGGAGAAGATTATTTATATAGCTGATACAATAGAGCCAGGAAGATATTTCAGGGGAATTGATGAACTAAGGGAACTGACGTTTAAAAGTTTAGATGAAGGAGTTCTTAAGGGGATTGATAATACTGTTAAATATATAATAAGAAATGGCGGACTCATCCATCCACAGACTATAGACGCCAGAAATTATCTCATCACTTATTTGAAGGAATCAAGGTAAAAGGCGGTAAAAAATGAGCAAGATTGAAAAGATAGTTCCGGAAGAATTCCATAAACTGAAAATCAGAGAGTTTTTAAAGGAAGAATTGGGTTTGTCAACAAGATTAATCAGGGGAGCAGCCCTGGATAAGAGGATACTGGCAGATGGTAAGGCTGTTAAAATGAACTACGTCATTTCCAGGGGAGAAAAAATCACTATAGATCTGGAAAAGGAAGAAACCCAGAATATAGAGCCGGAAGATATACCAATCAACGTAGTTTATGAGGATGAGGACATAATTGTGGTAAATAAGGAACCTTTTATGGTTGTCCATCCAACTAAAAGCCATTATAATGGAACCTTATCCAATGGCATAATAAATTACTTCAGAAAAACAGGTCAAAATTGTATTGTAAGACTGGTAAGCAGGCTTGATATGAATACATCAGGTCTTATTATAATTGCTAAAAATCAGTATTCACATATGCAGCTCTCAAAGGAAATGAAGGAAGAGCATTTTCAAAAGAGGTATTTGACGATAGTTCACGGAAACCTTAAAGAAAAAGAAGGAACAATAAACGAGCCTATATACAGGGAAAGTGATGATACCATTAAAAGAACTGTAGATAAAAGAGGGCAGGAGAGCGTAACTCACTATAAAGTGGTGGAAAGTTATAAAGATGCTGATTTAGTTGAATGTCTTCTGGAAACAGGAAGAACACACCAGATAAGAGTGCATATGAGCCATCTGGGGCATCCGATATTCGGAGATAGTCTTTATGGAACTGAAGATGAGGAATTTATAAAAAGGCAGGCGCTGCATGCTTACGGATTGGATCTTCATAGTCCAAGGACAAGGAAGGAACTTAGATTAAGGGCAGAACTTCCGGAAGATATGAAGGAACTCGTAAATAAGCTGAAAAATGGGCAATAAAAGAGCAGAGACCAGTAAGCTGGTCTCTGCTCTTTTATTTAAAAATAATTTTTCTTATTGTATTTGTATCTCTTATTGTATTTGTTTTTCTTTTTTACCATTTGATTATATTTTGCTTTTGCTTTTCTTCTTTTTATAACTCTTTTTCTGCGTGATATAAACATAAACACCAGGACAAAGACTGAAGCACATGTAATAAGAACCTTCTTTATTAAACCTGATCCGCTGTAAACATTTGAAGAAATGACACTTAAAGTCTTAGGCTTGTCAACGCCGGCAGCCAGCTTTACTGTCTGAGCTTTCTCGTTGTTTATATAAAGTGATGCAGACAGGATTTCATCTCCTTTATTAAAGGAAACATCAGATAAATCTTTATCCTCAGGAGTTACAGTTGATTTTATGGAATTCTCCTCACCTTTTTTTACTGTGCAGTAAATATCCTGCGTGGCTAAAAGCGGTATCTTGTCGGAATCTCCCATGGAATACTCACATAAAACATCCCCTTTTGAGTAAAGCTTCACAGTGCTGAAATTATCAAAGCCATATTCAAATATTGTTTTAGCCTCACTGAAATAGCTATCCTTGCTTGGAGAATATAAAATGCTCAGGATTAATTTCTGCCCATCTTTTTCAGCAACTGCTGTATAAGTGTGCTTAGATGGGGTAGTATATCCTGATTTGCCTGTCAATGCATACTGATAATAGTATTTGCTGTTCTTTCTGACAAGATCATTTTTATTGTCAGCCCAATGTCTTTGTCCTCCCAGATTGGAATCCGGGAATTCGTAAGCAGGGGTTCTCGTTATATCCAGGAAAGTCTGGTTCTTGGATACTTCCCCCATGATGAGTGAAAGATCGTAGGCTGTGGTCTTGTGATCATCCTCGTATAGCCCCGAAGGATTAACAAAATGAGTATCTTTAGCACCCAGTTCCCTGGCAGTTTTATTCATAAGGTCAGCAAAGGCTGCTGGTGAACCTGAAACATGTTCTGCCAATGCCTCAGCACAATCATTTGCAGATAAAAGCAGCATTCCGTAGAGAAGATCCTTTACTGTAAATATCTCTCCTTCTACTAATCCTATTCTGGTACCTTCTGCTTCTGTGGCACTTTTACTAACTGTAACCGTTTCACTTAGCTGGCAATTTTTTAAAACCAGTAAGGCTGTCATAATTTTTGTAGTAGAAGCAGGGGCTAAAATTTTGCTGCCATTTTTTTCATACAGTACTTTGCCAGTAACTGCATCCATTAAAACAACACCTTCGGCATCAGAAGCAGGAGCTGAGACAGCAGCTTTTACATTTACATTATAAAAAAAGCTGAAAGCAAATATTAAAAGTAAAAAAAATGAAAGTTTTTTCATAATACCCCCTGTAGGTTATACTTCATAAAAATAAGTATAGCAAAAATACAGCATTATTGCTATATAAAAGCGTGTAATAGTGTCAATAATTAATTATATACGAGAATTAAGGAGATAATATGAAGATTACTTTAAGAGAAAAATTCATAGGCACTATAGCATTGCTGGTTATAATAACCATTTCTTCGGGAGTATACATATTTATAAACAGGCCAAAACCGCTGACAGAAGAGCAGGTTGGTGAAATGTTCGTTTCAGAAGGAGTAGAGAAGGAAGATAATAAATCAAAGAATACCTCAGGGGAGAAAATCATTGTGGAAATTAAAGGAGAAATAAAAAGGCCGGAGGTATATATCATGGATAAAGGCTCCATAGTCAAGGATCTTATAATTGAGGCGGGAGGATTTAATGATAAAAGTTATACCGGAAATATCAATCTGGCTAAAGAACTTCAGAATCATGAATGTATTGTAATAGGAAGCAAGGATGCTGTTTTGCAGGGAGGCGCTGAATCAAATTCTTCACCTGGTATATCCTCAGGAGTTATGTCTGACGGAAGGGTAAACCTGAATACTGCCACAGCAGCAGAATTGGATACTCTTCCTGGAGTTGGGAAGGTAATGGCGGAGAAAATAATAGAATACAGAGAGAAAAATGGCGGCTTTAAATCCATTGACGAACTTAAGAAAATAGACCGGGTAGGAGACGGCACATTTGAAAAGCTTAAGGATAAGGTGTCCATATAGTATGAATTTTACCCCATGAAAAAACAACTAGAAGTTGGAATTAATTTATATTAAAATTAAAATATAACATTTAGGAGGTTTTTTCATGGATGTACTGGTAAATATGGGTTTAAGTGTTTTGTTTGGATTAGTGGGCATTCTTATTATGATAATAGGGTATATACTTTTTGACAAAATGCTTCCTGCGGATCTGAACAAGGAACTGGAAAAGGGAAACATTGCTGTGGCTATTGTTGTTGCAGGACTTTTGATTGCAATAGGAATGGTGGTTTCCAAGGTTGTAGCATAGAAATAGTAAATAGATAGTTATCCTAGCGAATAACTATCTATTTTATTGCCAGATTTTACTTAAAATAATTATTAATATGTTAATAAATAATGTTTACATATAGTACATTTAAAATTTATCGGAAAAAATTAAAATAATATACTAAAAATATTATAATTTATTGCATTTGATTTATATTTATATTATAGTAATACACATACAAATTAAAACATTTTTTCTTATCTTGAGAGGTGGAGGGACTGGCCCTAAGAAACCCGGCAACCAACATATGTTTTATACAGCTTATGTAAGGTGCTAATTCCTGCAGTCGGATTAAGACTGATAGATAAGAGAGTAAATTAAAGTGGCTATTTACCGGCACTAGAGTTTATTCTCTGGTGCCTTAATTATTTTATTTATCCGGATGAACAAAAGAATATGGAGGTAGCTTTAATGATTGAAATAAAAGGCTTAAGCAAAAGTTTCAATGAAACAGTGGTTCTTAAGGAGATTAACTTAAGCATCGAAGAAGGACAAATTTATGGCATAATAGGCCATTCAGGAGCAGGTAAATCTACTTTGTTAAGATGCATCAACAGATTAGAAGATTACGACTCCGGCAGTTTAAATGTAATGGGACAAGAAGTATCAGAGCTTTCAGCTGATGGTATAAGGGAATTCAGAAAAAATTTGGGGATGATTTTTCAAAATTTTAACTTGCTGCAGACAAAGACAGTATTTGATAATGTGGCTCTTCCTCTTGAAGTATGGGGATATAAGAAAGAGGAAATAAAAGAAAAGGTAAATTCGCTTCTTGATTTAGTGGGACTAAGGGAGAAGGCAAAAAGCAAACCGTCTCAGCTGAGTGGAGGGCAGAAACAAAGGGTGGCAATAGCAAGAGCCCTGGTTCTTGAACCAAAGGTGCTTTTGTGTGATGAAGCTACATCAGCGCTGGATCCGAAGATGACAAAGGATATCCTTTCCTTGCTGCTGAAGATTAACAAAGAAATGAGAATAACCATAGTAGTAGTTACACATCAGATGGAAGTGGTAAAGGAGATCTGCGAGAAGGTGGCTTTAATTGAAGGGGGAATAATTAAGGCTGAGGGTAAAGCAGAGGAACTGTTCTTAAGACCGGGTTTAAGTTTAAAGAATTTCCTTGGGGAAGAAGAGGATGAAACTCTTCCGGATACAGGAGTAAATATAAGATTATATTTTCCTAAGGACATAAGCGAAAACTCACTTATCACACAAATGGCAAGAGAACTGAACATTGATTTCTCTATAGTATGGGGAAAACTTGAAAAATTCAGGGATGATGTTTTAGGAAGCCTTGTTATCAATATCAGCGACGAATATGAAGAAAAGGTAGTTAAATACCTTAACAATCAACATATAAGCTGGGAGGTGCTGTAACATGTGGACAAGTATATTATGGCCAGCAATTGAAGAAACTCTTATTATGACATTTTTTGCAACAGTATTTTCTGTAATTATAGGTTTTATACCAGCAGTTATAATGATTCTTACTGCACCTGATGGACTTAAGCCTAACAAAGTCATATATGGAATTTTAGATGCAATAATAAATATATTGAGAAGTTTGCCCTTCGTAATTTTAATGGTAGTTTTAGTGCCTTTTACAAGAGCGGTAGTAGGTACCACAATAGGAACAAAGGGAGCAATCGTTCCTTTGACTATAGCAGCGGCACCTTTTGTCGCAAGAATTATAGAATCTGCGCTGAGAGAAGTGGATAAAGGAGTAATAGAAGCTGCAAAATCCTTTGGAGCAAGCAACGGTCAGATAATATTCAAGGTAATGCTTAAAGAGGCTACACCAAGCATAATCATGGGAATTACCTTAACTATAATAAGCATCGTGGGTTACTCAGCTATGGCAGGAGCAATCGGCGGGGGCGGTCTTGGAGATGCAGCTATAAGGTTCGGGTACATGAGATTCCAGAATGATGTCATGTTCTTTACTGTAGTTATCCTGGTAGTATTTGTTCAGGGACTGCAGAGTTTAGGAAATTATATATACAAAAAACAAATAAAATAAATCAGATATATGGGGAAAAGAGGAGGACTTATCATGAAAAAAAGAGGATTATTATCTATAGTATTAGCAGGAGCACTGGCATTCAGTTTAGCTGGCTGCGGTAAAAAATCAGACAAAACTATAACAATAGGTGTTACACCAAAGCCACATGCTGAAATAGTTAATGCTGTAAAATCCTTGGTGGAAGCAAAAGGATACACACTTAAGGTTGTTGAATTTAATGATTACAACACTCCAAACACAGCACTTGCGGAAAAAGAGCTTGATGCGAACTTCTTCCAACATCAGCCATACTTGGATGAAGTAATAAAAAGCAAGGGATATAAAATATCTACAGCTGCAAAAATACATACTGAAGTAATGGCTTTATACTCAAAAAAGGCTAAAACTTTAGGTGAATTAAAGGATGGAGCTACAATAGCAATCCCTAACGACGCTACAAACGGAGCAAGAGCATTAAAATTACTTGCAGCAAACAACTTAATCAAAGTTAAAGACGGTGAATTAATAACATCTAAGGATGTTACTGAAAATCCAAAGAACTTCAAGTTCACTGAACTTGATGCAGCACAGCTTCCAAGAACTCTTGATGATGTAGATGCAGCAGTTATTAATGCAAACTATGCACTGGATGCAGGCCTGAATCCAAAAGACAACGGATTGGCTGCAGAAAGTACAACTTCAGAATTTGCTCAGAAGTATGCTAACATAGTTGTTGTAAGAACAGAAGATTTAAACAGCGAAAAGACAAAAGTTTTAGTTGAAGCTCTTACTTCACCGGAAGCTAAGAAATTCATAGAAGAACAATACAAGGGTGCAGTTATACCTGTATTCTAGGAAATATAAATTATCAGACAGAGCGGCGGTTCAATAACTGCGGCTCTGTCTTTTTTAGAGTTTAGCTTATGCTGGTTTAAACTATTTTGTAATTTGCTAAATACAGGTTTTTATAGTATATTAAAAGAATGTATAAAAATAATCAGGAGGTACCTTAATATGAGTAAAGACATTGAAAAGATTAATGATATTACAGAAAAACCAGTTATGGAAACTCAGGATGAAAGTAACCAGATTATAAATGAAGATATATCTAAATTTGTTGCAAATGAGAATATGACAGATATGCAGGATGAGAAAACTAAAAAAGGTAAAGCTAAACCTAAAAAGTTCTTCAGGAACTTAATCAGTGTTATTGCAGACCAGACTATCACTGTATTATTAACATTCATAACATTTTATATAGTAAAATTCGTGTTAATGCTATTGGGATACGAGATTTCTGATGCATTCGGAGTTTACTTATATGCATTTATAGCAACAAATATTTTATATTTGACAATAGTAAAATCTACTACAGGAAAAACTATGGGAGAAAAAATATTTAACAGAGAATAACTAAGGAGGTTAAAGTCCTAAATGGACTTTAACGGGTAATTGTGAGCGGAGCGAACGGGTTTAATTACCCAGTGTTTCAGACTAGAAGGAGGAACTTTCAGGAATATGAAAAAAGGAAATGAAATAACCTTAAAAATTGAGAAAACAGAATTCCCTTCAAAGGGGATTGCACATGTTGACGGACTTATTGTTTATTCAAAGAACTCTTTTCCCGGCCAGGTAATAAGGGGAAAAGTTACAAAGAAAAAGAAGGACTATGCAGAAATCAAACCATTGGAGATTGTTGAAAGAGCAGAGTATGAGGTTGATGCTAAGTGCCCTGTATTTGGATTGTGCGGAGGATGTTCATCTCAAAGCCTTCCTTATGAAAAACAGCTGGAGTTAAAAAAGGATGAAGTAAAAGAACTTTTTGACATGGGCAGCATGGAAACAGGAGAGTTCCTGGGAATTGAAGGAAGCCCTAACCAATGGGAATACAGAAACAAGATGGAATTTACTTTCGGTGACCAGGAAAAAGGTGGAGAGCTTACACTTGGAATGCACATGAAGGGAAGTCCGTTCAGCATAATAACTGTGGATATGTGCAAAATTGTCCATGAAGACTTCAGGAAAATAATCAAGTATACTCTTGAGTACTTCAGGGAAAAGAACCTGCCTTATTACAGAATAATGAAAAGAGAAGGTTATTTAAGAAATCTTGTGGTGAGAAGAGCCTCAAAGACCGGAGAAATCATGGTCAACCTGGTAACAACAACACAGATTGATTTTCCTTTAGATGAATATCTTGAAGGGTTGAAAGAAATATCTTTCGAAGGAACACTGGCATCAGTAATCCACACTGAAAACAACTCCTTCTCTGATGCAGTAATTCCTGAAAAGGTAAATCTTCTTTTCGGAAGAGACTATATTATGGAAGAACTTTTAGGATTAAAGTTTAAAATATCACCATTCTCATTTTTCCAGACAAACACAGAAGGAGCTGAAAAGCTGTATTCGCTGGTAAGAGATTTCATGGGTGAAGGGGAAACAGGAGAAGGCAAGATTGTATTCGACCTTTATTGCGGAACAGGAACAATAGGCCAGATAACCGCACCAAAAGCCAAGAAGGTTGTAGGTATCGAGCTTATAGAAGAAGCTGTAGCAGCTGCAAATGAAAATGCAAAACTTAATGGCCTGAACAACTGTGAATTCATTGCAGGAGACATAGCTAAGGTAATAACTGAAGTTAAGGATAAACCGGACATAATAATCCTGGACCCTCCAAGAAGCGGAGTGCACCCGGTTGCTATGAAGTATGTAATTGCATTCAATGCAAAAGACATAATCTATGTAAGCTGCAACCCTAAGACATTGGTTGACGATTTGAAAGCACTTAAAGCTGCAGGCTATAAGATAGAGAAGACTATATGCAAGGACATGTTCCCTAACACGCCTCATTGTGAGACTGTAGTTAAGCTTTATAAGTAAAATCAAGGGCGAGAGGAATTTAATAGACCTGAATTAGGTCATTTACTACTAATTTGCTACTAATTTTTTGAGATTAGTAGCAAATTTATTTCTTTGCTACTAATGACTCAAATATATCTACAGAATTGCTTCTCATTTTCTTGGTTACATGTGCGTAAGTGTCCATAGTAGTAGCCAGTTTTGAGTGGCCTAGTCTTTCCTGAACATCTTTTATATTGGCACCATTCTCAATTAACATTGTGGCATGGGTATGCCTCAACATGTGAAAATTAAAATCTATACCTAAATCATAGTTTACAACTCTGCTTAGATATTTCAGCGATTCTGTTGATACAAATTCTCCATTTTCTTTGGTGGATATCAAGTCAGCAGTAGTATATTTACGGCTGTCGAAGTCATAAATCTCTTTAGCATAATACTTGCCGTATTTCAGGATGTTTTCTTTCTGCCAGAGCTTATGCTTCTTCAGAATATTAACTAAGGTATCTCCTATAGATATCTTCCTTTGTGATCCATATGTTTTAGGTGTATCAAAGCACCATTCTTTCTCCTTTTTTAATGCATTCTTTTCTACAGTTAAGGTTTTGTTTTCCAAATCGATATTATCCCAGGTAAGAGCGCATACCTCGCTTAATCTCAATCCTGTGTGGAAAGCAATCTGCACCGGAATATAAAAGGAGCTTCCCTGAGGAAATCTTTCCAGTATCTTGTTCACCTGATCCAGTGTTAACACTTTGACTTCTTCATCTGATTTCTTTATGTTGAATTTAGGCATTGAGACATAAAGCATTGGACTGACTTTAATGAATTCATAAGGAAATACGGCCATTTTTAAAGCACCGGATAAGACTCCATAGAAGTTGTTAATGGTGTTTTTTGTGAATCCATTAAGCTTTTTACTGTTTAAAAATTCTTGAAGTGCTGCAGTATCCAGAGCTTTTAGTTTATAATCTCCGAATTTAGGTATTATATGGCTATCAATAATTTTTTTGTATTCCTGATAGGTCCTATGTTTTAGATTTACTTTAACGTGCTGCTCAAGCCAGTAATTGAAGTAATCACTTACACTGATGTTGCTGTTCTGTTTGGCTTTCCCGGTTTCTTCATACTCAGTCATGGCCTTTCTTAGGGCTTTCTCAGCTTCTGCCTTAGTTTTTCCGCCTACCCTGCATATCTTGTTATACTTTCCGTCCACCTTGCTTGTATAAAAGTAATAGTACCATTTGTCTGCACGTTTATATACAGGCATCTAATCACCTTCTCTATAAAGTTATTTGTTTTTTAATTTGAATAACTCATATTTCAGGCTTTCTGATAATTCAGTAAGCAACTCCATGATTTGAAAATCATAAAGTGAATTTATTTCATTTTTTTGCTCTTCCTGGTCAATGCCGGCAATGCCCATTAAATAATATAAACATTGAATAGCTGCCATCCTGGCATTATTATCCGGAAAATTAAAGACCTTTCCGGAGGATGCAAATAACTCTTCAGGTGGAAGGCTTCCAATCAAGTGAGTTATTTTAGGATAGTTGTCAACAAGGTTAAATTGGGCACTATCATTGATCAAATCCTTTAATGAACATCCAAGAGCCTCTGCAATTTTATTTAAAGTTTCAAAATCAGGAGTAACAGCTCCGCTTTCATATTTCTGAATGGAGCTTTCACTTTTGTTAACTATATTTGCAAGAGCTGTCTGAGTGAGTTTCATCTTCTTCCTGAATATTTTTATATTGCTTCCAATTTTCAAAATATCACCTCTGGATATAATAGTAACACAACACGTAATTACGTTGCAAGTTAATTGGATAAAATTCATTGACTGCATAATAAAATTACGCTAGAATTAAACTAACACATAATATAATTACTGGTTACGGTGGTTATTTGGATATGAAGATTACCAGAGCTAATAGAGGAGGGAGATATAAAAAGCAGCTTAGACAAATATTAATATAAGACTTTTCAATAGGAATATCTCAAGTATTATAGCAGCTCTTTAAAAAGGAGATCTTTAGTTTGAAATAATAGAACTGCGGGTGCATTTCAGGTATTCTTTATGAAAAGCCGGAAAAACTATTTTTTAGAATGAAAATAAATATAAGAGAGGTAGAGGGTAATGAGAAAAACAGAAAAAGAATTACCGGAATTATTATTTACAGCAAATGAGGTGGCAAAAATACTAAAAGTAAATACAAATACAATGTATAAGCTTATTCGTGAAGGAAAGATTCAAGCTTTGAAACTTGGGCGACTGAAGGTGCCAGGATTTGAAATTGAAAGATTTTTGCACGATAACTTAGGACAGGATTTATCAGATTATATATGCTAAGTCATGTAAACTGCAATTGATTTCGAAGAATAAAAGCAGATTAATATAATAATAGACAATATAGAACTTGGGTTATAGGCTTATTAATCACGAGTAAAGTCAACGGTTTCAGAGTAAAGGAAAGTTAAATTCCCTCTATTCCGGAGCCGTTGGTCTTTTATTGTATAGGAAAGTGCAAAAAAATGTAGAGAGAGAAGTTAAGAAAGTTATATGTTGTGCTGATTTAAGAAAAGGATATATTTATATTGGTGTATTTATTTTTTGATGAAAAATAAAATTCTATTTGAACAAGCTAGAATTATTTTAACAAGTATAAGTTTTACAATATTATGAAAGCCGTGAATATTGTAGAAATTTGTCGCAATAATTTCCTCGTGAAGTAATAAAAGGTCATGTTAATATTATATGGAAAATATATATTTCAGGGGGGAATTTTTTGGAAAGAAAACTTAAAAATTTAGCTGCTTTTCTCATTGTAACTTTTATGACTACAATGATACCAACATCAGTAATGGCAGCAGAGGAACCTAGCTTTACTGGCAGTGAGCAAAGCAACATAAAAAAGGCCTCGATAGTGGGGGAATTAAAAGAAAAAAGAGAAGAAAACGTAAAGTACTTCCTGCTGGATGATGGAACATATCAGGCGGTAGAATATAAGGAGCCTGTCCATTACATGGCAGATGGGAAATGGGAAGACATTGACAACACTTTGGTTGAGACAACAGGTGATGAAAATATAGATAATACAGGTGAGCAGAGTCAGGAGCTCATTCAAGGAACAGAGGGAACCAGTGATCCTGGTTCAGAAGAAATAATTCAAGGAACAGAGGGAGCCACTGAGCCAGGTTCAGAAGAAGTTGTTCAGGGAACAGAGGGAACCCCGAATCCGGACACTGAAGAAGTGGTTGGAAGTGAAGAATCCGGTGAATATTATCAAAACACTAAAAATGAAATAAGTATTAAAATAGCAAAAAACATAAATTCCAATAAGCTTGTATCTGTTAAGAAGGATAATTATGAAGTTTCATGGAACATGAAGATGCCTGGTAATTCACAGGGAGAAATAAAAGAGAAGGATATTGCAGGCGAACTTGATAAATTTTTTGAAAAGGACACTTCAAGCAGTAAAGAAACATCAAAAGAAAACATGAAGAAAATGATTGCTGGTCAGAATGAGTCACAGGTCAACTTTACCGGTATTAGTGATGGTGTTGATCTCCAATATTTGCTTCAGGGAAAAACCTTGAAAGAAAATATTGTAATCAACAAAGCCATAAGCGAAAATAGTTTTACATTTAACTTATCTTTAAAGAACCTTATACCTGAGGTAAAAGATAACACTGTGAAGTTTCTGGACAAGGATACAAAAAAAGACGTATTTTATATTGTGCCTCCTCTTATGTATGATGCGGCGGGGGAAACATCAACTAACATAAAAATTGATATTAAATCTGATAAAAATGGGTACATATTGACACTATCTCCTGATAAAGAGTGGATTAACAATTCAAGCAGGAAATTTCCTATAGTGTTGGATCCGGACATAACTACTTCATTGGTGCAAAGCGATATTGTAGAGACATTTATCTGTTCAAATGATCCAAGCAGTAAAGCAGATAACATGTTTGTGCGGGTGGGAGATGTAACAAGTATAGGAACTACTGAAACATACATAAGATTCAACAATCTTCCTGCCTTGAAAACTGGCGACATGGTAACAAGTTCGCAGTTATATTTATATAAAGAAAGTGCATACAGCGGAGCTGATGGAGAGATAGAGGCTCACAGAATTTTAAGTGACTGGAGCACCTCCACAATAAACTGGAGCAACAAACCTTCAGTTGAAAGCAGTATAACTGACACACAGAAGGTTTCGCAAGACTGGTATTCATGGGATATAACCAATATGACCAAAGATTGGTATAACAACGGAAACAACTATGGATTGAAGCTTAATAGAACCGACCCTGCATCAGGAAACACCACGTTTCTATCCTCTGATACTTCAAGTGCTTACAGCGGAGGATGGCCTCAAGTGGTTGTCTCATATATAAATAACAGCGGCCTTGAAGGATACTGGACATATCATTCCCAAAGTGCAGGAAGAGCCGGAACAGGATATGTCAATGACTATAACGGAAACTTGATTTTCACTCATGATGATATTGATTCTTCAGGAAGCAGGATGCCTATATCAGTTAAGCACGTTTATAACAGCAATGACAGGGAAAGCAGTTTTGGTTATGGACTTGGATGGAGGACAAATTTAAATCAGAGAGTCTTAAGCCAGGTTATAGATGGAACACAATACTATGTGTATATTGATGAGGATGGAACAAAACATTATTTCTATTATGATTCCACATCAAGTTCATATAAGAATGAGGAAGGGCTGGAGTTAACATTGAAAGTGAACTCAGACAGCTCCTATGACATAATAGACAAGAGCGGAACAGATTTATACTTTGTCCCCGGCGGATATCTGCATAAGATAATAGATAAGAACAATAATACTGCCTATGTTTGGTATAATGGGGCAACCTTAAGCCGGGTGGTGGATGGTGCAGGAAGAACTACTTTATTTGAGTCAACACCGGAAGGATACTTATTATCCATTACCGACCCGGCCGGCAGGAAAACCGAGTATAGATATAATGGGATTGAATTGTCAACAATAATTTATCCTGATGGTAACAGAACAATATATTATTATGATGCAAATCATAACATGACAGATGCAATAAATTATGATGGTATGAGACTGGACTTTGATTACTATACAGCATCTCCATATAGAACCCAAAAAGTAAAATTGATAGGTTCAGACGGAGCATCAGGAGGAGAACTTAATTTCGACTATGGATTTAATGAAACGAGCTTTACTGATGTAAAAGGAAGAAAAGAAACATATCAGTTCAACAATTCAGGAAATACAATATGCGTAACTGATCCAAACGGTAATGCTGAAGCGTATAAATACCTGAGTAATAGCAATGGAAAAAGCAATAATAAGCTTGATGTTGAATCCAAACTTCAGAAGAACAGCAGGAATTATTTGAAAAACCACAGTGCAGAAACTGCTGATTCCAATTGGGATTTTGGTTATTGGGGAGCTTCACCTTTAGGAAGCGGAAGTTTTTCGAGTGAAGCATCATTTATTGGATCGAAATCATTAAAGGTATCAAAAACTGATTATTTTGACAGGAATTTCTATAGTCAGACTCTGAACTTAACAAAAGGAAAGACTTATACTTTATCCGGGTATATTAAAACAATTGATGTTACAAGTGATAAGAATAAAGGTGCAGGGTTGTTTGTCAATTATCAGGATAGCAGCGGAAATTGGCAGACTGTTGATGGGAATTATGTAACAGGAACTAATGATTGGGAAAGATATTCTGTTACTTTCACACTTCCTTCAGATGCAAGTTCAACCACAGTATTTGCTAGAGCAGGGATATCGGAAGACAAAGGTACAGCATATTTTGATGCACTGCAGTTGGAAGAAGGCAATATTGAAAACAGATATAACCTTCTGGAAAATTCGGATTTTGATTACGGAAGCCCAACATCTGAAAAGTGGACATATAACACCTGTGATTCAAAAGGGATTGTTACAACTTTAGAAAATCGTTCAGCTTTCAGATTTGATGGAGATTTAGGAAAAAGCAAGAATATAAGCCAGGAAGTGAATGTGTCCGGAAATGCAGGTGACTCCTTTGTAATATCGGGATGGGCAAAGGCAGATGCTCTTCCTGAAAATACCGGTACCTACAGGTATTTCGCGTTGGATTTAGGTTTTCATCTGGCAGATGGAACATATCAATGGGAAGTAGTTAAATTCAATTCTGATACCGGGAATTGGCAGTTTACTTCCGGAAGGGCAGTGGCAAAACAAAATTATACATCAGTAACAATGTATGCACTCTATTACGACGAGGAAAATTATGCATGGTTTGACAACCTTCAGCTGTACAAGGAGGAATTCGGTCAAAGTTATCAATATGATTCAAAGGGAAATGTTGTTTCAACAGCAGACTTGGCTAAACAACAGTCAAGCTTTGAGTACAACGGCAATAATGATCTGGTTACTGCCACTGACCCAAAGGGAGGTAAGTTCAGTTATACATATTATGATAATAGGAATATAAAAACGGCAACCTCAGCCGAAAATGTAGTTTACAGCTTTGAGTATGATGCTTATGGAAACCCTAAAAAAACCACAATAGGAGGAGCACCCTTCATTTCATCAAGCGCAACATATACTGCAGATGGTAATTATACAAGCACAGTAACTGATGCGTCAGGAAACACAGTAAGTTATGATTATGATTTAAATAAAGGAACTTTGAAGACATCAACGGATGCAAAGGGCAAAGTGACTACAAATGGTTATGACAGCAATGACAGGCTGACCAGTGTCACTAAAAATGTTGACGGTGCAGACATAACCAATAGTTATGCATATGTAAATGACAGACTTGATACCATAACACATAATGGTTTCAATTACAAATTCAAATATGATTCAATTGGGAGAAATACAGGCGTTGATGTAGGTACACAGAATCTGATAACCAATACTTATGAGCCTAATGGAGGAAATCTTCTTGAATCAACCTATGGAAATGGTGACAAGGTAGGGAATGACTTTGACAGTCTGGACAGGGTAATATCCAAGAAGGTAAATGGAACTGAAATAGCACATTATACCTATGATTCCAACGGCGGGTTAGGTATATTGGAGGATAAAGTAAACAATGTTACTTATAAATATACCTATGATTTGGCAGACCGACTTACAAAAGTAACTGATTCAAAAGGCAACATCTTTAAAAACAGCTATGACACAAATAATAACATAAGTAAACAGACCAGAATAATAGGTGGGAATGCCTTTGAAACAGGATATGAATTTGACAAGGACAATAAAATAAAAAAAGTAACCCTGAACAGCACAGCAAAATATGTAGGCTATAACTATGATTCATTGGCCAGACTTCAGGACAGGACTATAAACTTTGGAAATTCAGGCACATATATAACAAGCTTCAGTTATTTGCCGGGAGCCAATGGTTCAGCCACAACGAAAGTAGGCAGTATCAATAATAACGGAAGCATACTGAATTATACCTACGACAGCAACGGCAACATAGAAACCATAAGCCAGGGAACAAACAGAATTCAGAAGTATTACTACAATGAGCTTTCAGAATTAATAAGAGAAGACAATAAGGTGCTGAATAAAACAATAAAATACACCTATGATGCCGGCGGAAATATTGTTTCAAAGACAGAATATGCCTACACTGAAGCAGCTGATCCAGGAACTCCAACTTCAACAATAAACTATCAGTATGGAGACTCAAACTGGAAGGACAAGCTCACAAGCTATAATGGAAAAGCAATATCTTATGATGAAATAGGAAATCCTTTGACTTACGATGGCTACACATATTCCTGGGATAGAGGAAGAACCTTGACAGGAATAACAGGAAACGAAAAGAATATATCGTACAAATACAATGACAGTGGAATAAGGACAGAGAAAAATGTTAATGGAACAGTAAGCAAGTATATTCTTAATGGAGATAAGGTAGCATATGAAGAGGTAACAGATGGAATTAATACTGATAAACTCCATTATAATTATGACAGTAATGGTGATGTTGTAAGCCTGAGTTATAATGATTATAGAAATATAGTAGGCGGCAGCAGTGCAATAGGATCCTTTGAAACACCTGACTCAATTGGCGGAGTTAGTCTTGTAGATGTGACAATACCACAGACTTCCACTAATAAAAGAGCAATAAGATTAAATGCAGGTGCAAGTATACCAGCAATAGCATCAC
>JBEHWK010000005.1:0-71902 GCA_040217795.1 Clostridiaceae bacterium | reverse complement strand
ATAAGATTTCCCATAGCGTAAGCTAGTAAGATCCCTTGAAGAACACAAGGTTGATAGGTGAGAGGTGTAAGTATGGTAACATATTCAGCTGACTCATACTAATAGATCGAGGGCTTGACCAATAAAAAACAACTGGATATTGTGTGCAATTTTGAAAGAACAGCAATAAAAACTGTTATTTCACATTAAAATTGATAGATTCGAGCAGTGCTAGGAGTCAAGGTGCGCGGAGCGGAACATACTAAGCTATGTGAGCACCACAGCGACGCAGACGACAACGCAATGCGAAGGATATAGCAATTTTAGAGATAAATTTGGTGATGATGATACAAAGGTAACACCCCTTCCCATTCCGAACAGGATGGTTAAGCTTTGAGATGCCGATGGTACTGCACGGGAGACTGTGTGGGAGAGTAGGGAGTCGCCAAATTGATGTTCCGCGGTAGCTCAATGGTGGAGCACTCGGCTGTTAACCGATAGGTTGGAGGTTCGAGCCCTCTCCGCGGAGCCATTTAAATGATAAGTAACTCAGCAGATGCTGGGTTTTTTTATTTTAGGAGTGCAATTGGTAGACAAATTGCTCCCTGCAAAAAGAGTGAGCAGAAAATATTATAGGAATACATATTACAATGGTGACAAGCTGTAAAGTATTGACTATACATGATTAAAAACTGGCAAAAGTGCAGATCACTTTAGCCAGTTTTTTTAATTTTATATGTTCAGGTATTTATCAGAAGTTCAATGATGGCTAAAGAAATATTTATATATTCATTGACAAAAAGAATTTAAGTAGCATATAATAAATAAAAAACACATGAAAGCTTGTTCAAGTGTTCATTGGTTTTTTGTAATATGAGACTAACTATATGAAGTCAATATAAATTTGAAGAAAAAATCATATTTTAGTCTGCTAAAAAATTGCATGACAAATAAAGCAACAAAGTTGCTAATTTAAAAATTTAGGATTACATTTGCGGAACAAATGCGGTGTTGGTTTTTAGAAGATAAAATATTACTCTAATTAGCTTTTTTGCGACGTGGCTCATTGCAATGTAGTAATGCTTACCTTCTAGTTGTTTCTTTGATAAATACGTTGAAAATGTAGCATCTCTCATTGAAACAGTTCTAGAAGCGGTTAGTATAGCCCAGCGAAGGTAAGTGGATCCACGTTTTACCATCGGAGTATGAGAAGCATTATATTTGCCGGATTGATATGTAGAAGGTTCTAACCCAGCGAAAGCTAAGAGCTTAGCTGGAGCAGTAAACCTTTCTATATTCCCAATTTCAGCAAGTATTATGGCAGCTAGGGTATACGATATACCTGGAATACTCATTATAGGAGAATTAAGCTCATCAACAACTTCTCTTATTTGATTGTCTAATGCTTCAATCTCGGATTGAACAGAATGAACTAACCTGATACTTTGTTGCAATTCAAAAGATAGTGATCTTGCGCTTGTTCCTATTGAGTTGCTGGCAGCATCTTTAATTGTTATAGCTTTATCTTTTCCATATTTACCTTTAGAAGCCTTGCTTAGGATATTGGTGAGCTTGGTCAAGTGACAAGTTGATATATCTCTTGGACTCGGCAATTCCGATAGGAGGCAGTATGATGAAGCTTGATGGATTGACCAAACTAAATCAGGCAATTCCGGGAAAATTATATCTATCAGTCTCGCGATTGATATTTTCAATTTAGAACGATAACCAATTAAGCGATATCTATGCCTTGTTAGTGACTTTAGCTCTTGAATTTGATATGATACTGATGAATAGGATTTTGTTTCATCAGAAAAGAGCATTTTAGCAATAACTAATGCATCCGTTTTATCGGTTTTAGTTTTCCTAAGGGTTTGAGCCTTACGAAAAAGATTTGTAGCTAAGGGATTAAGAATTGAGAGCTTGAAGCCTTTAGCATACAAGAAGTTTTGGATATTAGTGCTATAATGACCTGTTGATTCAAGTCCTATTTTTACGTTAGAAATATCCTGATCAGGCAGAATAGAACGAATTGTTGAATAAAGCAATTCATAGCCTTGGCGTGAATTGGATATACGTAAAGAATCATTAAGAATAACACCGTCTGAATTTATGATGCAGCAATCATGTTTATTTTTTGCTACATCAATACCAATATAAATCATAAGAACAGCTCCTTTGAATTTAGTCCGCCATGTTCCACTCGCTTTATGCTGAATGTATCCTTGCTCTATATAAAACGTCATGCGTTATCTAACTAATCAACAAATAAGCATAAAGCTGTGGTTATATCCTCAATTAAAATAGTCTGGCTATAGGTGAAATAATTAATCCACAGCGTCTTATGTTATTATAGTAAATTATTTTGAAGAAAGGAAAGTGTAATGAATTTACTATGTGTTCATTATACAAGGTGATAACATGGATAATAAAATAAATACAAATGAAAGATGCAATTGTGATGTTATACATGAAGATATAGTTAATAAAGTCAAAGATAAAATGCTTCAGGAAGAAATGTTGTATGATCTTGCAGAAGTATTTAAGGTATTTGGAGATTCAACCAGAATTAAGATACTTTGGGCGCTAGCAGAATCTGAAATGTGTGTATGTGATATTGCTTATTTATTGAACATGACCCAATCAGCAATATCACACCAGCTGAGGGTATTAAAACAGGCTAAGCTGGTAAGGAACAGGAAAGAAGGCAAGGTAGTCTTCTATTCTTTGGACGACGATCATGTAAGACAGATATTTAATCAAGGTCTATTGCACATTAATGAGAAATAGAAGCTGTCAGAAATAAAATGTTAAACAACGGATATAAATTGTGGTACAAGGGGGAACTCAAATGGGAGCATCAAAGATTGAGCTTATTCTGGTAGGACTTGATTGTGCAAATTGTGCTTTGAAAATTGAAAATAAAATTAAGGAAATAATTGGAGTTAATGCAGCAAGTCTAGATTTTATATCAGGTAAGCTGAAAATAGAAGGAGAGAGCACAGAACTTGAAAATATAATTGAAGAAGCGAAAAGTATTATCAAAAATATTGAACCCGACGTAGTTGTAAGAAGAGAACTAAAAAAGCCTACACAGGAAAAAATCGGGAATGAGAGTAAAAAAGAATTAATATCATTAGGAATAAGTGGTGCATTGTTTGCAATAGCGTTGATGTTTAAGTTTTCCCCGGCAATTGAGTTCATTATGTTTTTCACTGCCTATCTTATATCCGGTGGACGAGTTGTGTTAAAAGCAGTGAAAGATATAATGAAGGGGCAGGTCTTCGATGAGAGTTTCCTGATGTCCATTGCAACTATAGGTGCTTTTGTTATTGGGCAGTATTCTGAGGGGGCAGCAGTTATGCTGTTTTATCAGGTGGGTGAATTCTTTCAGGGGTTAGCTGTAAACAGGTCAAGGAGTTCAATTGCTGAACTTATGGATATCAGACCCGATTATGCTAATTTAAAGAAGGGTAATGACATAATGATTGTTTCTCCTGAGAAAGTAAAAATTGGAGACTTCATTGTGGTAAAACCCGGAGAAAAAATCCCTTTGGATGGAGAAGTCGTTGAAGGAAAGTCTATGGTTGATACTTCAGCACTTACTGGAGAATCTGTTCCAAGGGAAGCTGAGACAGGGAGTGAAGTATATGGTGGCTTCATTAATAAAAATGGCTTGCTTACGATAAAAGTTAAAAAAGAATTTAATGAATCTACTGTATCCAAAATCTTGGAGATGGTTGAAAATGCCAGCAGCAGAAAGGCTCCTACTGAGCAGTTTGTTACAAAGTTTGCAAGAGTATATACTCCTATAGTAGTTATTTCAGCATTAGCTCTTGCAGTAATACCTCCATTAGTCAATGAAGGTGCAGCTTTTTCACAGTGGACATACAGAGCACTGGTTTTCCTGGTAATTTCATGTCCCTGCGCTTTGGTTATTTCAATTCCATTGGGATTCTTTGGGGGAATTGGAGGGGCTTCAAAGAATGGTATTCTTATCAAAGGAGGAAACTATCTGGAGGCTTTGAACAATGTGAATACTGTTATATTTGATAAAACAGGGACCCTGACAAAGGGTGTATTCAAGGTTACTGAAATAAATGCTGTGCAAGGGTTATCAAATGATGAACTTTTAGAGTATGCTGCTTATGCTGAGAACTATTCCAATCATCCAATAGCAGTGTCAATCATGAAAGCATATGGGAAAGAAATTGACAGCAAAATAATTGAGAAGCACGAAGAGATATCTGGCTTTGGACTAAAGGTGAATGTGAAGGGAAAGGAAATTATTGCTGGAAATGCTAAACTGATGGTAGAACGCAATATTAAGTTCCCGGAAAGTGAAGATCTTGGAACAACAGTATATATTGCGATTGATGGGACTTTTGCAGGGTATATAATTATTTCAGACGAAATTAAAAAGGATTCTGCAAAATTAATCAGTGATTTAAAGAAACTTGGAATTGAGAAGACAGTAATGTTGACTGGAGACAGCAGAAAAGCAGGCGAAAAGGTTGCTGAACAATTAGGTCTTGATGTTGTATACTCAGAGCTTCTCCCAAATGAAAAAGTAGATAAAATGGAATTGATATATAATGAAAAAACATCAAAAGGAGCCGTAGTTTTTGTAGGAGATGGAATTAATGATGCTCCAGTTCTGGCAAGAGCTGATGTAGGTGTAGCAATGGGAGGCCTTGGAGCTGATGCGGCAATAGAAGCTGCAGACGTAGTATTAATGACAGATGAACCGAGTAAATTGATAAGTGCAATGAAAATTTCAAGAAGGACCAGACACATTGTTCTTCAGAATATTGCTTTTGCATTAGTTGTGAAAGGGATAGTTTTAATACTTGGTGCTGCAGGGTTATCCACAATGTGGGAAGCAGTATTTGCAGATGTTGGTGTAACTTTGGCTGCTGTATTTAATTCCATGAGGGCTCATGAGGTTCAAATATCATAATAATGAATTAAGTAACTACTATAAATATCAAAGAGTCCAGTTTTATGCTGGACTCTTTCTCTTAAAAGTTAATAAATCAAATTAAATTACAAAGCAGCATTACCACGCTCACCTGTACGGATTCTGACAATATCATCAATATCGGAAATGAAAATTTTTCCATCCCCGTAATTACCAGTACTGATTTGATCTATAACTTTCTCTATTATAGTTTCCGCAACATCAGAAGGTACGATTGTTTCAATCTTTACCTTAGGAAGTAGATTTACATTATATTCGCTTCCTCTGTAAATAGTCTTGTACCCCTTTTGATTCCCGTAACCCATAATATTAGAAATCATGGCACCATTGGCATTGCATTCAGTTAAGATTTTCTTTAAATCCTCTAATTTTTCGCTCTTTATGACAATTTCAAGCTTTTTCATATAATCACTTCCCCTCCTGCATATTTAGCTTCTTTTGTTTCAATCCTAACAGCTGCTTTATTTCTGAATTGTTGGAAGAAGGATAATCAAGTTCAGGAGATCTAACCAGCTGAAGATCAGGATATGCGCCTACACCCATTTCAGGAATATCAAGGCCATTCAGTTCAGCTTCTGGTGAAACCCTTAATCCCCATACCTTATCAAGAACTTTTAAGAAGGCAAAGGAAACCCCAAAACCCCATACAAATAAAACAACTACAGCAATCAATTGTGCTTTCAATTGAGAAGCGTCACCAAAGAATAACCCTCTTACTCCTCCAGCCACTCCATTCAGGCCATCCCCGTAAGAACCGTCAGCAAATAAACCTACAGATATAACTCCCCAAAGGCCATTGACACCATGAACAGAAATGGCACCTACCGGGTCATCAAGTTTAAATTTACTTTCTACGATAGGTACTGCAATACATACAAACAGTCCGCCTAATGCTCCAATAATGAATGATGAAGCAGCGCTTACAAATGCACAAGGTGCGGTGATTGCTACAAGTCCGGCAAGGGCACCATTTGCGGTCATTGATGGATCAGGTTTTCCATATTTAATCCACATATAGAACATTGCTACCAAACCACCTATTGCACCAGCTATCATGGTATTTGTTGCAACTACAGCCATTCTGAAATCAGAAGCATTTAAAGTTGAACCTGCATTGAAAGAGAACCAGCAGAAAAATAAAATGATTGTACCTATTATAGCCATTGGTATATCATGTCCTGGGAAGGCTATTGAAGTTCCATCCTTCTTGAATTTACCTATTCTTGGACCTATGATAATTGCACCTGCTAAAGCAAGCATACCACCCATTGAGTGTACAACAGCAGAACCAGCAAAATCCACAACTCCATGGCCTAAGCCAAAGTTTTTGCCCAAAGTTGACAGCCAGCCTCCGCCCCATACCCAATTTCCGAATAAGGGATACAGGAACATTGAAATGAAGAAGGATAAAATTATGACAGCAGAGTATTTTACTCTCTCAGCAACTGCACCAGTAGGAATAGTTACAGTTGTATCCATAAATACCATCTGGAAGAAAAATAATGCATAAATTCCTGGATCATAGATGCCTGTACCGGTTAGCATGAATCCGCTATAACCAAGAATACCGCCAATGCCAGGTATAGATAGCATGGAATTCAGGGCAGAGCCTCCAGTTCCAAGTCCTGCTGCACCCCCTGAGCCTCCAAATTGAAGTGCGAAACCAATCAGAAAATATCCTACTGCCCCTACTAAGAAGACCATAAAGTTCATTGTTATTGTGTGGGCTGCATTTTTACCACGGCAAAATCCCGTTTCAACCATTGCAAACCCGCATTGAAAAAAGAAAACCATAAATCCGGTAATCATAACCCATGTGAAGTTAGCTCCATAATAACCCTTGTTTGCAGTAGCTGCAACATCTGCTAATTTTTCATTTCCAGTTACAGCTGCGTATGAAGCACCTGTGGGATCTGAGCCTCCTGCAGGTGAAAGGGCAACAACAAGCATCACGGCTAAAGCGACCAGAAATAATAGGATAGCACCTAATTTTACTGACTTTTTCATAAAATAACCCCCTCGTATAATACTAAGAATGTATCTGTGCTATTTTTTTGATAAATTATTTAGACTTCTTTCTTTTGAAATTTTCCCATGAAAATTTAGATGAAGGTTTATATAATTCGTCTTTTAACTTAATTACTGAAAAATAATATTTTATTCCAAGGTATAAGACCAATAATCCGAATACTGCACCAGAAATGTAAGAGTTTAAGATTTTGAAACTGATATGATTTACTAAACTGAAAATACTGAAAAACATGCCGAGAAATATGATTATAAGAGCTGTTGAAAAGAGAATATTAGCTAAGAAAACTTTGGATTTGTCATTAGTGGTTACTGTGATTGATTTTTTCATTTCCATTGCTCCTTTCTTAAGATAAAAGAAAACAGAGTCCGGCTTAAATAGCTCAGACTCCGTTGTCTAAGGGCATAAAATATAAAAAAAGGCGTCTAACATCACATTAGACACCTTTGTCACTTTTATATATTTAGTATATTCCTGATAAAGGTAAAATGTCAATGAAATTACAAAAAATAATCAGACAAAAATTTACAGATTATACAAAGCAGGGTTCAAATGAAAAACACCACTCATTGTAACAAAAGGGGATGTTTTTCTGCATAATTTAGATGAACTTATTCATGTTTGTCAGGAAGCTGTTTTGATGAAGCTTTTTTAAAGTTTTCAAGAGCAATGGCTGCCTTGTTTATTGGAATGATAGTACCTGCACCAGCTATACAACCGCCAGGACATCCCATACCTTCAATGAGATATCCATTACGCTTACCTGCCTTAACAAGCTGAAGGAGTTTTTTACAATCAGCCAATCCTTCAGCACGGTCAATTTTAACTTCCTTACCTGGATAGTATTTATTTATACAAGCTTCAATAGCGCGGGCAACACCACCGGCAACGCCGTAGCCGCGGCCGGCAGCAGTAGCATCATGGTAAGAGCTTGTCTTCTCAAAGTCAGCAAACTCAATTTCTTTTGCTGCAAACATACCCATTAATTCTTCAAAGGTAATTACGAAGTCAACATCACTGCGGACAGATTTACGGGAAGCTTCAAGTTTTTTTGCTGCGCATGGCCCGATAAATGTTACGCAGGCATTTGGATGACGTTCTTTAACATATCTTGAGGTGGCAACCATAGGGGTCAACTCATTTGAAATGCTGCCAATTACATCAGGAAAGTATTTTTTGGCAAGCATTGACCAGGATGGACAGCAGGAAGTAAGCAGGAAAGGCAATTCATTCGGAACTTTATCCACATAATGATGTGCCTCAGCCATAGCTCCCATATCTGCACCAAGTGCTACCTCGTAGGAAGTGGAAAACCCAAGGGCTTTTAAAGCTGATTTAACTTTATCTGGTGTTGCCAATGGCCCAAATTGACCTATAAATGCAGGAGCAACAATGGCAATGACTTCTTTTCCTTCTTCCATGGCCCGAATCAATTGAAATATCTGTGACTTGTCAGCAATTGCCCCAAATGGGCAGTTAACCATGCACATGCCACAGGATACGCATTTATCAGGGTTAATCTTTGCCCTGCCAAGATGATCATTTTCAATTGCATTAACACCACAGGCCGCTGAACATGGTCTTTTTCTTTTGGCAATTGCATCGTATGGACATGCATCTTTGCATCTTCCACATTTTATACATTTTTCCTGATCTATATGCGAATACCCGCTTATTATAGAAACTGCATTAACAGGGCATACGCTTGTACAAGGGTGAGCCAGACAACCTCTGCAGTTATTGGTTACTTTGTAGGATTTTTCAGGGCATGCATTACATGCAAAAGGAATAACGCTAACAAGGGGAGGTTCATAGTATTTTTCATGTTTTGCACTTTCCTCAATACCCTTTGATATTGGGGCAGGCTGACCTGCATCTCTTAAAGAAAGTCCCATAGCAAGGCGAAGACGTTCGCCTACGATGGCTCTTTCCAGAAATACACTGTCACGATAATGTGCAACTTCACCTGGAATTATCTTATAAGGTATATCTTCAAATCTTTTGTAGTTTCCGCCTTCATATGCCAATCGAGCAATTTCTGCGAAAATTTGTCTCCGTATCTGAGTTATGGGAGTATGTATCCCTCTCATCATAAGATCACATCCATTTTCATTGCAGAAATAATTTCAGCCATTATTGTTTCACTGTTTGTTTTTTCAAATATTGAATCGTTTATAGATACTCTGGGTGAACTAATGCCGTGCTTTTCTTCTCCGAGACATTTAACAGGAGTTATGTTGATTTCAATATCAGTGTGATATTGCCCTTTTAATTCATGAGATGTTTCTTTTAATTGCTCAATTGCTTCCATAATATCCATAGAACCATTCATAACACATTCAGTACAGGCACAAACTTCAACATTCAGATTTTTCATTTTCATTCCTCCTAATTCTATTTACTAAATCGCATATTTTGAAATCTTTCAATAAATAATTGTAATTGTATACAGTAATAACTAATATTACCTACAACCCAATTTTAAATGATAATTATACCATTTTCAATAGTTTAGTAAAACATAAAGTGTAATAATATTGAGTCAGCAGATTTAGTAAATATTTATGAATAAAAGTATTGTTTTAGTAAATAGTTTAGTAGTACAATACTGGAATTAAGGGAAATTTGTTTATTTACTTATATTTCCCGTGCTGAATGACTATAGAATTTCAAATGTTTTTATTAAGTGATTAAATTTATGTGAAAATACAGGGGGAGGAAATGAATGTTATATTTTGCATATGGAAGTAACCTCAATATATGTGATATGAAAAGAAGATGTCCTGATTCAGTTCCCATATCAAAAGTAAAACTAAAAAATTATACGCTGGTATTTAATGCCTATGCGGATATTATTGAAAATAGCGGTGATATCCTGGAAGGTGCAATTTATGAGGTTTCAGACATGGATATAAGGAAACTTGATGAATATGAAGAGTTTCCAGAACTTTATGAAAAGATAAACGTTGAGGTAGAAGATGAAGGGAGTAAAAAATATAAAGCTTTAGTATATATTATGGTCAATAAAGGATCAGCAGAGCCAGAGGAAAAATATTTTCAAAGTATAGCTGAAGGATATAAGGATTGGGGATTGAAACTGGAACCTTTGGAAACTGCAAGAAATAAAAGTAGACAATAGGATATGGACTGATTTTTGATTTGTAAATAAAATGTTACAAATTGTCTATAAATAAATTTTTCATGTTACAATAAGTGACAAAATATTACGGGGGAGTAGTGATATAATATAAAAAAATCCAGGAGGTGGCAAATTACGATGAAGTTAGAGAAAAAATTAAAAAGAGAAAAGATAAGATTGAATCGAATGATAGAAATCTATGGTGGAAATCTCGTAAGCGAAGCTGTTCTTGAACAAAGCAGGAAAGTGGACAAACTTATAATAGCTTATGAGAAAACTAAAAACAATACCATCAGCATGAATAAGAATGTTAAATACAAAGCTGCTTCAGGACAATATGAGAGGAACTACATCCATATATCATTTTCATTAATGTAAAGGTTTACTAAAAATATAATTATATATGAAGCCTGGAGTATTCTCAATAGAGGTGGTTATATGAGTGTAAAAAGTGAAGGAATTGATAAGAATAAATTAATCAGATTGACTTTGTTAAGATTCGGAAGCGGAATTGCAGGCATATGGCTGATATTGTTTTCAGCAGCAGGAACTATAAAATACTGGAATGCATGGATTTTCCTTGTTGCGGCTGCAGTTCCTATGACATTAGAGTTTATATATCTGATGAAGAACGACCCTGAATTGCTTGAAAAGCGTATGAAGACGAAAGAAACGGAGAAGTCACTGAAAAAACTGGTTAAGCTTTCACTCGTATTTATGGTCATTGCCTTCATTATTCCTGGAATTGATTATAGGTTTCAATGGTCTTATGTATCATTATGGCTTATTATTGTGGGCATTATTTTGTTTGAAACTGGATATTTCCTGTTTTCTCTTGTGATGAAGCAGAACAGTTATGCTTCCCGTGTGATTGAGATACAGGAAAACCAGAAGCTTATTGATTATGGTTTATATGCAATTATAAGACACCCTATGTATCTGTCCTCAATTATGATAGATATCAGCATACCCTTTATACTCGGGTCATTTTATGCATTGATTCCTATGATTTTTTGCTGCATTGAAATTATCCCCAGGATTTTAAATGAAGAAGATGTGTTGAAGAAGGATCTTCAGGGTTATGAGGAGTATATGAAAAGAGTCAGGTACAGGATTATTCCATTTATATGGTAGGAGTTTTCATTGGAGATATAATTCGGAGATGAAAATCATTATAACAGGTACATTGATGGCAACTGTATGCGGGAAGATGAATAATAAGAAATTAGCTGCAACCTTTTGGGGAAGATTTTTTCTGGTTTATTCGGCTGCAACAGGATTTCCTTTGTATCTTATAAGTCATATCATGATACCGTACGCTTTCTGGATACATAGTATCAAGGTTGGAATTTCAGGTCTTATTTTGCTGTCAGCAGGATTTATTTTTAATATTAAAGTTTTCACAAAATACTAAGGTGTTTTATTCCCCCTCAGACGTATATAGTCTGAGGGGGTTTTTGTTTTCAGCAAGTACTTTTTTCCAATAAACTAAATTTTTAGAATGTGAGAAAATGGCTTAAAACCTGCAGTGATGAACAAAGCATATGAAAAAGGTGGGAAAACTATTAAAAAATAAATTGACACATAAGAATCAGTCTAATATAATAGCAATAGCATAGTAAATATATAGGAATACAGTAGAATGAAAACAAGGGGGTTATTTTTATGAAAAAGAAAATTTTAGCTTTAGTTTTGGCAGTATCTACAGCAGGGGCAGTTTTACTGACAGGGTGCGCTCAAAAAACTGCTACTGACGGAGCAGCAAAGGAGACAAGCGACAGCAGCAGTACAGTTCAAAACAGTAATGTGGCTATTCCAGCAAAAATTGCAAGTAAAAAGCTTAAGATTATGGTTGTAAGGAAAATAGGCGGTGACGACCATACAGCACAATTCCTGGCAGGGGCAAAACAGGAAGGTGAGTCTTACGGAATAACAGTGGACACATTCAGTGCTAACGGTGACAGTGCGAAGTTTCATGATGCAATAAACCAGGCATTGGAAAAGGATTATGATGGATTTATCATATCTCACGGAGATGATGCGGCAACAGCAGAGGATGTAAAGAAGATTACAGCAAAGGGCATACCGGTAGTAACCTTTGATTCAAATTCTGATATATCAAAAATCGATGGTGTTACTCTCACATCTCAGGATGATGAAGCATTGGCGCTTCTTTCTTTAAAGAAACTCATTCAGGATAATAATGGTAAATCTAATATCATTTACCTGTGGGTTGACGGGTTTCCGCCAATGGTTAACAGAAACAGGGAATACAAGGCTATGTTGGAAAAGTACCCAGGAATAAAGGAAGTAGAAAGATTTGGTGTTGCAGCTGCTGATACATCTGTTCAGACGCAAAATGCAGTAGCAGCTATGCTTGCAAAACATCCTAAAGGAACAATAGATGCTATATATGCTACTTGGGATGCTTTTGCAATCGGGGCTCAGCGTGCTGTTAAGGAGGCAGGCCGTACAGAAATCAAGATATATGGCATTGATGTATCAAACGCTGATCTTCAGGCTATTCAGGAAAAAGGAAGCTCATGGGTAGGTACTGCAGCAGTTGATCCAAAGCTTATAGGAGCTGTTGACCTCAGGATTTTGTTAAAGAAAATTGCTGGTGAAAGCACACCTAAATATTATGATCTGGAAGCTTCATTAATTACTCAGGATAAACTTAATTATTCCGGAAAAACGGTAAATATGGAGAATCTTGCAGAAATTATTCCAGGATGGGGCAAAACCACAGCATTTGAAGAACCTTGGATGGATGCACTTAAAACAAAAAATACAAAATGATGAATTACTGCCAGTGAGACTGTTAAAAGCTTCACTGGCAATATTATAGAAGGAGGTATGCCGATGGATAATTTCGATACATTATATTTAGATATGAGGAACATTTCCATTGAGTTTCCGGGAGTAAAAGCTCTCAATAATGTCAGCTTTACTGCAGAGACCGGTAAAGTTCAGGCAGTTATAGGAGCCAATGGAGCAGGCAAATCTACATTAATGAAGGTATTATCAGGTGCATATGATTATTATAGCGGAGAAATATTTATTGATGGAGTGAAGAGAAACATAAAGGACCCGTCACATGCAAAGGAACTTGGAATCCAGGTGGTTTACCAGGAAGTTGATACAGCACTTATCCCATATTTGACTGTAGCTGAAAATATACTTCTGGATGAAATAGTCAGTGATATGAAAAAACAGCTTTTTGTGAACTGGAAACAGGTACATAGAAAGGCTGAAGCTGTTCTTAAGAGGTTAAATGTAGGTATAAGCACTAAAAAGCATATTAATGAATTGACACTTGCTCAGAAACAGATGGTCCTTATAGCAAGGTCTATATGCCGTCAATGCAGGCTTCTGATTTTAGATGAACCTACGGCCCCTTTAAGCCATTCTGAAACTGAAGAATTGTTTCGCGTGGTTAAGGAATTGAAAAAATCAAATGTGGGAGTTGTTTTTATATCACATCGGCTGGCTGAATTATTTGAAATATGTGATGAAGTAACAATAATGAGAAATGGAGCAGTAGTGGCAAAAAGAAATATATCAGAAACTACTCAGAATGAAATTGTTGAGGAGATGCTTGGAAGAAAGCTTGAGGATATTTTTCCAGTACGCGGGAAAGAAAAAGGGGAAAGATTACTGGAAGCAGTAAATCTAAGAGATGAAAGTAAACTTAGGGATATCAGCCTGCACCTGAACAAAGGAGAAATAATCGGAATTGCAGGTTTAGTGGGAGCAGGAAAGACAGAGCTCTGCAAGGCTTTATTCGGAGCTTCAAGGTTGATAAGCGGAGAAATTTTATTGTATGGAAAAGGGCTTACATTAAAAAGTCCTTATGATGCAGTAAAAAACGGGCTGGCTCTTGTTCCGGAAGAGAGGCGAAAGGAAGGGCTCCTGGCTGCTGAATCCATTGCAATAAACATTTCTGCTGCCAATATTGAAAAGTACAGCAATATCAGCGGTTTTCTCAATTTTGAAGGTATAAAAAAGGCAGCCAGAAAAGCAATTGAAGCTTTAGGCATAAAAACTCCGGATGAGAATCGTTCAGCAGGACTGCTTTCAGGCGGTAATCAGCAGAAGGTTGTTGTAGGTAAATGGCTGGATACAGATGCTGAAGTATTTATTTTCGATGAACCCACTAAAGGTGTAGATGTAGGAGCAAAGAGAGAAATATTTGAGCTTATTAGCAAGCTGGCAAAAGAGGGAAAGGGAATTATCTATGCCTCCTGCGAACTTTCTGAAATTAAAGGTATTACAGACAGAGTTTATGTCATGTACGACGGCAGAATTGTAAAAGAGCTTGAAACTGAAAATACAAGTGAAGAGGAACTGATGTTTTATTCTACAGGGGGAGGGCTTTATGATTTTAGTTAATAAAAAGAAATTTGAAATATTTGAGTTTTTATATAAGTATGGAACGTTGGTAACCGTAATATTGCTGATATCAATATTTGGTGCAGCGCAAAATAACTTTTTGCAGCCTGCTAACATTATCAACATTCTCAGGTCTATTTCTATCGTTGCAATAATAGCAGCAGGTGTAACCATTTCCCTTGCTGTTGGAGGCTTTGACCTGTCGGTAGGTTCTGCCGCATCAGTGGCTGATGCCGTAGTTTTGTCAATGTTTATATGGCATAATCAGGTAACTTTTATATCCATAATTGCTGCTTTGGCTGCAGGAGTTGTTATAGGAATTATAAATTCAGTACTGATTGTTAAGGTGAAGATTCCTGATATGCTTGTGACCCTGGCAACCATGTTCATTTTTCAGGGCGTGGCTCTAACTTATACAAGAGGCGCTGCCATATCAAAAAATATGGTTATGCCCGATGGAAAATTTGCACAAGGAAATATAACAGAGTCATTTGTGAAAATAGGCCAGGTGCCATGGATAATAATAATCATGCTGATGATTATTTTAATAGTCCATATATTTCTTACCAAAACAAAGTATGGAAGATATATGTATGTAATAGGGGGAAATTCAGAGGCAGCAAGGCTTTCAGGAATACAGGTGAATAAATATAAAGCATATGCATATATATTGTCCTCATTGCTTGCAGCAATAGGAGGAGTAATTCTGGCTGCAAGGGTACAGACTGCTGAAGTAAATGCAGGAGCACCATATCTAATGGATGCTGTAGCAGCTTCGTATATAGGTTTTTCAGTAGGAGGAGCAGGAAAACCAAATGTATTGGGAACTTTTGTGGGGGCTGTATTGATAGGAATACTTCAAAACGGTTTAGTTATGCTGTCAGTTCCTTACTATGCAATGGATATAGTAAAAGGGCTTGTGCTTGCTTTTGCACTGACGCTTACCTATTGGAGAAAAAAATAAACACCGAGGGGGTTGGGAATATGTCAAAATTTAAAGAGGGCTATTTTACTATGAATGAGGAAGATGCATTGGAATACTCATCCTCAGTTTTGAATTACTTTGATCCGGAGGCGGACTTAAGCTGCAGTGAAATAGGAGATGGAAACTTAAACTATGTTTTCAGGATTTCTGATTCAAAGTGCGGTAGGTCAGTAATCATAAAACAGGCAGGTCCTTATGCCAGAATATCTGATGAGTTTAAAGTATCGCCTGACCGTAACAGAATAGAGAGCGATATACTGAGGCTTCAGCATAAACTGGCAGAGGGTTTTGTTCCTGAAGTGTATAGTTATGATTCAATAATGAACTGTACTGCCATGGAGGATCTTTCAGACTATACTATAATGCGCAAAGCTCTGAATGAGCATAAGAAATTTCCACTGTTTGCTGATCATATTACTACATTTTTAGCTAATACGCTGTTGTTAAATTCAGATTTAGTTTTAAACCACAAGGAGAAGAAAGAGCTTGTTAGGAACTTTATCAATCCGGAATTATGCGAAATAACGGAGGACCTTGTATATACGGAACCTTTTCACGATTGTCCAAGAAATGACGTTACAGATGAAACAAGGGAATTTGCAAAGAAAGAGCTTTGGGGAGATGAAAAGCTTCTTTTGGAAACTGCAAAGCTGAAGTTCGAATTTATGACTAATGCCCAGACTCTTGTGCATGGGGATCTTCATACAGGTTCAATATTTATTAAACCGGACTCCACAAAGGTAATTGATCCTGAATTCGCCTTTTATGGACCGGCGGGTTATGATGTAGGCAATGTCATTGCCAATCTGATCTTTGCATATGAAAATGCTGAAGCAGTAATTGAAAATCAGTATGAAAAGGAAGATTATAAAGCATGGCTTGAAGAAACTATAGTTCAGGTTGTGGATTTATTTATAGAAAAGTTTAAAGCACTCTGGGAGGAAAAAGTTACAGAAAGAACTGCAAATTATAAAGGTTTCAGGGAATATTACCTGGAAAGTATCCTAAGTGACAGTGCAGCAGCTGCTGGCCTTGAGCTGTGCAGAAGAATAATTGGCCTTGCCCATGTTAAGGATATTACATCAATTGAAGATAATAAAAAGAAGGCAAGAGCGGAGAAAATCTGCATTTCTGCAGGAAAGAAGTTTATACTTGAAAGGAATTTCCTTAAGACAGGAACAGATTATATAAATATAGTAAAAGAATTTGAGAAAAGAATAAACTGATAGAAGGTGTTTTATGGACAGATATGAAGATTCAGGGGCTGCAGTCATCCAATCTGTAAAGCTTGATGATACTAATGATGCCTTAATAATTTTAGATCAGACACTTCTTCCCAATGAAAAGAAGTTTTTAAAAGTTAAAAAGCTTGAAGACATATGGGAGGCGATACATTCCTTAAGGGTAAGAGGAGCACCAGCTATAGGCATAGCTGCTGCTTTTGGAATATACCTGCTGGTGAAAGCATCCAAAGCAAATAATTATGAAGAATTGCTTGAAGATTTTAAAAAGGGTAAAGAATATCTTTCATCCTCAAGGCCTACAGCAGTGAATCTGTTTTGGGCACTTGGGAGAATGGAAGACAGGTTAAGATATGAGAAGGATAAAAATATAGATGAAATTAAATCAGCGCTTAAAGACGAGGCTGAAAAAATACGTTTAGAGGATGAACAGGTCTGTGAAGCTATTGGCAGAAATGCATTGTCATTGCTTAAGCCGGGATGGGGGATACTTACCCATTGCAATGCAGGAACCATAGCAACTGCCAGATTAGGTACAGCCTTGGCACCAATATATTTAGGTGAGGCTGAAGGTTATGGATTCAGGGTCTTCGCAGACGAAACAAGGCCTCTTCTTCAGGGGGCAAGACTCACTGCATGGGAATTGAAAGAGGCTGGGGTCGATGTGACACTTATTTGTGATAACATGGCTTCCATAGTAATGAAGGAAGGAAAGATACAAGCAGTATTGGTTGGTTGTGACAGGGTTGCTGCCAATGGTGATGCAGCAAATAAAATAGGAACCTCTGGTGTGGCAATACAGGCAAAATATTATAAAATACCATTTTATATATGTGCACCTTTATCAACAATAGATTTGAATTGTAAAAGCGGGGAGGAAATTGAGATAGAACTTCGGAACGGAGATGAGATAACCTCCAAGTGGTATGAGAAGCCTATGGCTCCTGATGGAGTTAAGACTTACAACCCATGCTTTGATGTAACAGATAATAAAAATATAACAGCAATTATTACTGAAAAAGGCATTGCTTATCCTCCGTATGAGGAAAGTCTTGCGAAATTCTTTAAACAACGGGGTGAATACAATGGCTAAAGTAAAAGAAACATGGCAAAAGGAAATATACGCAGCTGCAGATGGAATAAGACGTCGGGTTTTGGAACACACAATAAAAAATAATGGCGGATATCTTAGTCAGGCTTGTTCTTCGGCAGAGATATTCGCAGCATTATATCTGAATATATTGAATATAGAAAGTTTAAAAGAACCTCTAGCTCCGGGAAAGTTCCAGGGAGTTCCTGGTTCTGACAACTATAATTATTCCACAGGTTCTGCATTTAACGGCAGCAAGTCAAAGAAATACGACCGGTTTATACTATCCCCTTCTCAATATTCCCTGGTGCTTTATACAGCACTGATTCAGGTGGGCAGAATGGTTGAAAGCGGGTTGGATGAGTTCAATAAAGATGGCAGTGTAGTTGAAATGATAGGTGCTGAACACTCACCAGGCCTTGAGTTAATGACAGGTTCCTTAGGACAGGGAATAAGCCAGGCTGCAGGAATAGCCCTGGCAAGAAAACTTAAAAAGGAGAGTGGAAGGGTAGTTTTATTCCTGTCAGACGGTGAGTGCCAGACAGGACAGTTCTGGGAAGCCGTACAGGCTATGTCATATCACAAGCTTGACAATATGCTTGCTTATGTAGATATAAACGGATATCAATGCGACGGCAAGATGGAAACCGTAATGGGGCTGGAACCTTTTGATAAGCGTCTTGAATCCTTCGGGGCAAGAGTATTCAGGGTGGATGGCCATAATGTTGATGCTTTGGCGGCTCTGGGAAAACTTAAGCCTGATGGCAGACCTACATTTATACTTTGTGATACGGATCCATGCAGAGGAATCGACATTTTAAAGAAACGGGTACCTAAACTTCACTATGTAAGATTCAACAGTGAAGAGGAAAGAGAAGCCTACAAGGCAGCATATGAAGAAATTACCAAGAGGGCGAAATAAGGAGGGCACAAATGGAAATTCAAACTAGAGTACATGCAAAGAATTTAGTAAGATGGGCTGAAGATAAGCCCGAGATTGTAGTGCTATCAGCAGATTTGACAAGCTCAACGGAAATAGACTTGTTCAGGGACACTTATCCTGAAAGATTTTTTTCTATGGGTATAGCTGAGCAGAATATGATGAGCTTTGCCGGTGGGTTGGCCAGAGAAGGGTACAAACCATTTGTGCACACTTTTGCGGTATTTATATATAGAAGAGCATATGACCAGATATCCATGTCTATAGCATATCCAAATGTACCGGTTAAAATGTTTGGGTTTTTGCCAGGGATTATGACACCAGGAGGAGCAACCCATCAGGCAATTGAGGATATATCAGTCATGAGATCCCTTCCTAATATGACTATACTGGAATGCGGGGATGCTACAGATGTAGAATCAGTACTGGATGTAGCAAATTCAATAAATGGGCCGGTGTATATAAGAACATTGCGGGGTGAGATCCCAAGATTATTTCCTTCATCTGAACCTATGCAGTTTGGCAAGGCCAGAGTTGTGAGTGAAGGTACTGATCTTGTGCTGCTGACAAGCGGCATTTGCACGGAAGAAGCCATTCGTGCTTCACAGGCACTAAAATCAAGGGGCGTTTCAATACATCATATGCATATATCAACATTAAAGCCATTCAATGATGACTCTGTTCTGGAAGCAATTAAGAAATCAAAGTATGGGGTAATAACAATGGAGAACCATTCAATTATCGGAGGTTTGGGTACTATAATTGCAGAGAAAATGGCGGAACAGGGAATTGGAAAAAAGCTTACACGAATAGGAATAAAGGATACTTTTGTCCATGGAGCAAGCAAACAATACCTGATGAAAGAGTATGGACTGGATGCAGCTGCCCTTATAAGAGAAATAGAAAATATAACAGGAAAAAATTTAGATATAAAAGAAGAAGAGCTGACTGAAGCACATATTGTTGAGGTTCACAGCAAAGCAAAAGCAGAAGCTCTTTAACCGCTGAAAGGAGGGGATAAAATGTTTTTTACAGGTGAAAGCAAGTTAACATTGCCTTGTGAGAGATTTACTGTAATTTACAGGCTCTGGGGAAGTAAAGAGGAAGCTTATGCAAAAGCAAAGGATATTTGTCTTGAGCAGACGGTTGAATTTCCTGGTGAACTAGTTCCGGAAGGAATTATTGCAGATAATATCTTAGGAAGAATAGAAGCTTTTGAGCCATTTGACAGTGAAAGCTTCAAAGTATCAATAAGCTATCCTGCAGAAGCTTCTGCAAACGAGTTTACACAACTTTTAAACATTGTTTTCGGAAACATCAGCATTAAACCTGGAATAAAGGTTCAAAGACTTGAATTGCCTGAGGCTGTTTTAAAGAATTTCAAAGGTCCCAGGTATGGAAAAGATGGTTTAAGGAAATTATTGGGGGTTAAAAAACGCCCTTTGCTGTTTACGGCACTTAAGCCTATGGGGCTTACAAACAGGGAATTTGCTGAACTTGCATACAAGTTTGCCCTTGGAGGTATTGATATAATAAAGGATGACCATGGAATTTCAAATCAGGCTTTCTCACCTTTTGAGGAACGGGTTAAACTTTGCGTTGAGGCAGTTGAAAAAGCTAACAGGGAAACTGGGAACAAGTCAATCTATGTACCTAATATTACAGCCGGCAGCAGTGAAATTATAAACAGAGCCAGAAAGGCAAAGGAATTGGGGGCTGGGGGGCTCCTCATTTCTCCTGGGCTTACAGGTCTTGATATTATGAAGGAGATTGCTGAAGATGACGGTATAGCTCTTCCTGTTATTACTCACCCAGCTTTCCAGGGAAGCTATGTATTGAGCAATAATGGAATCTCGCACCAGGCACTTTTTGGACAATTTGCACGTCTGGCTGGAGCTGATGCCACTATTTATCCAAACTTCGGTGGTCGTTTTTCCTTTAGTCGTGAGGAATGCATAAGTATAGTACAGGCTTCTGAAGAAAAAATGGGAAGTTTAAAGGAAATTTTTCCTTGCCCTGCAGGCGGAATGAGTATTGAAAGCATTCCAGAGTCACTGAATGTTTATGGAAATGACGTGATATTCCTAATTGGGGGAGGATTGTTCAAACATGGACCCGATATTGTTCAGAACAGCAGATATTTCAGAGGACTGGTTGAGCAGTTAAGCAGAGCCTAATAAAAAATAAGGTTGGAGTAATTTTCTCCAACCTTATTTTGTGTTCTCCAGTTTATCAATTTTTTTTATCAGCAATTCGATATTCTTCTTATTTTCTATATCTTGTTCAATGAGCATATCTATTTTTTTATGAAGGTCTTCTATTATAATTTCAGCTTTTAAATTTATTAAATAGTCATTAAAGGCAGTAAGTCTGTCTTTCTCTGACTGGCGATTTTGTGACATCATGATAATAGGTGCCTGAATAGCAGCAAGGCACGAAAGCATGAGATTCAGCAATATAAATGGATATGGGTCAAAAGCTTTTTGGGTTAATATTATGGTGTTTATTATAATCCATGTAAAAAGCACAATGGTAAAGATTATAATAAAAGGCCAGCTCCCTCCGAAAGAAGCTATTTTATCTGCAGCCTTTTGTCCTGACGTCAAATTCTCATCATGAACCTGGTTTATGTTTTTAGCAATTTTGCCGTTTATGAGATCGTGTATCAAACCTTCGTCTATATTGTAACTGCTGAAATCTTTGTCATTTTCAAGAATCTTTTTAACGAGATCCTCTTTGCTGTATATCTTATCCATTTTCATTCACCTTCATTCTTTGATATATATTTAAGTATAGCATCTTTTATGTCTAAAACTTAGAGTATATACTTTCAGGAAGAAAAAAATGGTATAATTAATTTATAAATATCAGTTATAATGAAGGTACCCTTCAGTAGATTAGCGGCTGATTGTAAACGTCATCAAATGATGATATTTATTAATTATCACAATAGGTTGTCATGGCTTGACTTACCAATTGATTTATTCTGGGGGAGTTCGTGGAAATTATTTTTATTATTATTTAATAAAAAATAAAAAGCATTTCCCTAATAAAATTTAACGTAATTTGAAATAATTAAGTTATAAAAACAATTAAGAGCAAATTAACAGGAAAATGATGAAACATGAGAGAAGGAGGGACCGCATGTGAAAAAAGAAGCCATGTTTTATGAGAAGGTAAATGACAAGATTCATTGTAAGTTATGTCCCCATAATTGTGTGATCGGGAACGGAGAGTTTGGGAAATGCAGAGTAAGAACCAATGAAAATGGAACACTATATACCATAAACTATGGAGAAATAACTTCTGCAGCTTTAGATCCCATAGAGAAAAAACCCATTGCTTATTTCAGGCCAGGCTCTAAAATTTTTTCAGTAGGGACCTTTGGATGCAACTTCACATGTACTTTTTGTCAAAACTATATAATTTCTCAATTTAAAGCTCAAAGTGAATATATGAGTAAAGAAAAACTGGTGGAGACTGCACTTGCCACTAAGGATAACATAGGGATAGCTTTTACTTATAATGAACCAACTATGTGGTATGAATATATCTATGACTGTGCCAAACTATTAAAAGAAACTGATCCAAATGCTGCTGTTGTAATTGTGTCCAACGGATTTATAAATGAGGAACCTTTAAAAAAGCTGCTTCCTTATGTTGATGCATACAAGATTGATTTAAAAAGCTTTAATGAGGAATTTTACAGAAAAACTTGCGGAGGCAGGCTTAAACCCGTGTTGAGAACTATTGAAATTGCATCAAAGCAGACTCATGTAGAAGTTGTAACATTGCTTGTTACCGGGGAAAATGACAAACTGGAGGAAGTGGAGGAAATCGCAAAGTTTTTAAGTTCTATTGATAAGGATTTGCCACTGCATCTTACAAGATATTTTCCAAGATATAAGCTTGAAAACCCTCCTACAGATATAAATTTCATGAAAAAAGCAAAAACAATTGCCGAAAAATATTTAACCAGAGTTAATTTAGGGAATGTTTATTAGTATTTAAAAGAGTAATCTAAAACTTTAATTGGATTACTCTTTTTGCGGTGTGGAAAAAAGAATTTATTTGGGCATATAGGGTTAATTATATGTATAGATGGAATCCTATAGAAAGTGAAATTACTCTTGCTTAGCTCAAATGCATAAAGTATAATATAAAAAACTGGAAATAAATGATATGAGCTTACATTATGGCATAGTTTGTTTAAAATATGGTTCGCTAATATGAGCTATTGCTTACGAAAGGGAGAGACAAAATGAATAGAGAGTTTAATGAAAACATGGGGCGATTGGTAGCCAAAATTTCAGAGAATTATAGAGAGAATTCTGTCTTTTCAGTATGTGGTTATTCTAATTTACCAAACAAAATTGAAATAATAGAAATTTTACAGGAATTGAGACAATTGATTTTCCCGGGATTTTTTCAAAGTAAAAAGTTATCATGTGATACAATAGAATATTTTATTGGAGATCTTTTAATCAGTATTGAGGAAAAACTGCACAGACAGATAAAATGTGCATTATTGTATAAACATGTATGTAAGGATAAAAACGAAGATTTAGCTTTGGAAGAAAAAACAAACAAGATCTGCTGCGAATTTTTCAGAGCATTGCCTAGAATACAAGAATATGTAGCTACTGATGTACAGGCAGCATTTGATGGAGATCCGGCCGCAGGAGATGTGGAGCAGATTATATTTTCATATCCGGGGGTATTTGCGGTAAGCATTTACAGGATAGCTCATGAACTAGATAAATTGTCAGTACCATATATTCCGAGAATTATGACAGAATATGCCCACAGTGAAACAGGAATAGATATTAATGCAGGTGCGGAAATAGGAAAATACTTTTTTATAGATCATGGTACAGGGGTGGTTATCGGACAGACTTGCGTTATCGGAGAATATGTGAAAGTATATCAAGGAGTGACCCTGGGCGCATTATCAACCAGAGGAGGACAAACTCTTCAAGGGGTAAAGAGACATCCTACAATTGAAGACAATGTAACTATTTATTCAGGAGCTTCCATTTTAGGCGGGGATACTGTTATCGGGAAAAATTCGGTTATAGGCGGAAATGCATTCATAACACAATCAGTTCCTGAAGATACAAGAGTAAGCGTCAAAAATCCGGAACTTTCATTTAAAAACAGCAAAGCAAAAGAACTTAAACAAGAATTTATATTTGATTGGGTAATATAGATATTAAAGTGCTTATCTTTTATTAGAGATGAAGCACTTTTTTTTTGAAGCCTATTAATTTACAAAAAGAATTAATATCAGAGAAGGTATCAACATATAAATAAGTGAATATTGGTTTATGGAACATAAATACTTAATTATAATAATAAGGGAGTGAATATCATGAATGAAAAGAAATGCTCTTCCTGCGGATCAACAATTGATTTGTTTTCATTTGAATGTGTATACTGCGGGGCAGATGTAAATGCCAAGCCAGCTGAATCCAAAAAACAAAATAATCAGGATTTCTGGCTGCATATAGCACTTGCAGCATGCTGTGGGGCAAGGGGGGATTATTCATGCTATAAATTGATAAAAAACAATAAACATTTTTATGATACATTATAGTTTGATTGATAAAAAATTCAAGTATTTAGATACAAAAAAGCGGTGAAGGGTTTCACTGCTTTTTTATTACAAAATTATTTTCATAATATGATTCGTTAAGTTTCTTGTTTTTCTGTAAAAATGAGAATACCATTATATTAAGAGAATCAGATAATCTTAATATAATGGAGTAAGTCGGGAGATGTTTATGGATACAATTGTTTTAAAAGACAGATTAACAAAGAAAAATGATATTAATATTCTTGTATCTGAAGTGATTGACAGGTCTTCAATGATACCGGAATTGCTAGAAATCATAAATACAGATAAAACCAGTTTAAGATTTTCATGTACTAAAATAATCAGGCTGGTGAGTGAGAAGAAGCCTGAGTTAGTTTACATGTATTTTGATGATATTTCAAAATTAATTTATAGTACAAACAGTTTCATTAAGTGGGACGGAATAAGAATAATTTCAAATCTTATTAGTGTTGACTCTAAAGGAAAATTTGATCTGATTTATGAGGAATATTTCAATCTATTAAATGTGCCTGAGATGATAACGTCAGCAAATGTCATAGGAAATGCATGGAAGGTTGTATTGCATAAGCCGCAGTATGAAAAGGATATAACAGAAAGGCTGACAAAAGTACGGGGCATTACCTTTTTCAATAAAGGTAAGCCTTCTCCTGAGTGCAATAGGATTGCATGTGGCCATGTCATTGATTGTTTTGATAAATATTTTTCAGTTTCACAAAATAAGGAGAAAATATTGTGTTTTGTCAGGGGACAGCTTTTAAATTCTCGAAAAGCTGTTGCAAAGAAAGCAGAGAAATTTCTGAAAAAGCATGGTGCTGAGGCAGCTTTATAACAAAGGAGGAATAAATATGCCTTATGATTTACATGATAAACTGGTCATTGCAATTTCATCAAGGGCCTTATTTGACCTGGAACATGAGAATACCATTTATGATAAGGATGGACTTGAAGAATATACTAAATATCAGGTTCAACATGAGAATGAGATTTTAGAAAAAGGAACAGCTTTTTCAGCAGTTAAAGCCCTGCTTGAACTTAACAGCAAGTTTAATGCTCCGATTGTTGAGGTTATCGTTATATCAAGAAACAGTCCTGAAACCGGACTTAGGGTGTTTAATTCAATTGAGAAGATGAAATTAGCAATATCAAGAGCAGCTTTTACAGGAGGCGAAAATATTGCAAAGTATCTGTCAGCATTTAATGTTGATTTGTTTCTTTCAAAAAATGAGATTGATGATCAGGATAGTCATGTCAAACCTGCTTCTGAAGAAATTCCTTCCGGCAGAGTTCTGTACAAGTCTGATTCAAAACTATCAGAGAAATAATATTATTTATGTAAAGAAATGTACTCTGAATTGGGTACATTTTCTTTGAATTAATGATAAAAAATATATTAACTACAGTAATATCTTAGGGTGAAAGGAGAACTTTATTAGGATATAATTAAGGTAATAGGCTTATCATGGAATTGCGTATGTACTTTGCTGGTGCTATTTTAAATAGGGGGGGACTAAAATGTTGGAAAAAGCTATAGAAATTGCAGCCAGGGCCCATAAAGGGCAGGCTGATAAAGCAGGAGAACCATATATATTGCATCCTTTAAGAGTTATGTTCGCAGGAGAAAATGAATTAGAGCAAATATGCGGAGTGCTGCATGATGTCATTGAGGACTCAGCTGTTACCTTCGATGATCTGAGAAAGGAAGGATTTTCAGAGAGAGTAATTGCTGTATTAGACTGCCTTACAAGACGTGATGCAGAGAGTTATGATGAATTCATCAACAGAATATTGAAAAATGAAACAGCCTGCTATGTGAAGCTTAAAGATTTAAAGGATAATCTGAATCTGGGCAGGATCTTAAATCCTGATTCAAGGGATTTTGAGAGAATAGAGAAATATATGAAGGCTGAGAAATATATTTTGGAGCACTTATCAATCCAGTGCGCGCTGAATAGCAAAAGGAATTCTTTTTAAATATCGTGCAATCTACAGCTTATATTTCTTAAGGTGATAAATTATTGTATAATTAAGTTTAATGAAATAATATATTGTTCATGAATGATTGGTTTAGAGGTGGGATACTTTATGGCAGAGGAAAGTATTTATAAGTTTATAAATCGTATGTCAGACGAAAATGCCGGGTTGCCCTATAACTTCCAGAATTTGTATAGTTCAGGCCGTATAGATGTGCGATTTATGTTGTTGGAAGATGAGTTGTCATTTCTATCAAAAGAAAAATTGTCCATAGAGTTAATGGAACATTTGATAATATCTGTTGAAAAACAGACATCAACGGAAGAATTGCGGAGAATTCTTGATGAAAAGCCTGTTTTTTTATATATTGCTAAACTTAATGATCGTTTGAAACTTTATTTGTCCGAAAAGCTGATAAATGAAAATCTTCTGTATTCATTTGGAATAAAACTGGCTACTCAAAGCTTAATTGAGGAAGAGGTAAAGCTAGGAATGATTATTCTTGGACTTTTTGAAAACGATTTTGTAAAGCAGATATTGAAAACCTTAGGGTTTCATAGTGTTTTTACACTTTATGCATTAGAAGCCTCTAAAAATTTTATATGCGGCAATGAATTTGTTTATGAATTGGCACGAAACACAAAGGGTTATGGGAAATTGGCTGCTCTGCACTATTTTGAACCAGTATTTAAAAAACAAAAAGAATGGTTATTTCATCAGGGGGCTTTTAACGAAGTAGTTCCTTATATATCAAGCATAGTTTGTCTTGAAAAGCCAGATATGACTGATTATTATCAGTGCATGGAGGTGACGGGTGAGAATTTCTCAAAACTAGCTTATATGCTTGCTTACGCAGGAGAAAAAACCAATATTAAAGAATTTGAGCAAAGTTTTGTACTTGTGGACAAATATCTGAGGTGTGCAACGGCATATGCCAGGTCATTTATTCATTTGGCAGCAGCTGTTTCCATTAAAAGAAGCATTGAATCATATTGGGATCAGGATGGAGACGATATCAATAGCAAGAATGGCTGGACGAGATATAATGAAATTTCTGTCAGAAGTTTTTGTAACGATATAATTAATCTTAAAAAATGGAAAAGTATAGTGCTGAATGAATTAAGTATTCCTAAGGAGCAAACAAGTCTGATTATTCGGGTTATGGAAATGTTAAAGCTTGTTCCTGATTTCCAAGAACTTATTCCACTATTGATGAGAGATTTGTTTGATTTGGATATTTTAAGGTTTGTTTTGGGTGAACATTCTGAAGACTATGTGCAAGATGTACTGAAATATTTGAATAGTATCATGCCGGATAATATTTTGAATGAAGATCCCCAGGATATTTCCGGAGAAAATATATCTTCAGAAAACAAACCAGACATTTGGGTTGTGTATCTGCTTAAGGCTCTTCGAAGGGAAAAGCTTAATGAAGAGGACTTTTTTATACTCTGTCTTACAGCTCGTTTTGCGGATGCAAGAATAGAAGCAATAAAGGCCCTGCATGTGTTTAAACAGGAATGGAGTGATAGAGTTTTCCCTGCACTTGAGAATACATATGAAAGAGAACCAGCTAAAAAAATCCGTATGATGCTTTTGAATTTAATGGGTAAGATCAGTGACGGCAACGTGAAAGAGCAACGTTACCTGGATATTTCAGGAATGAAAGTTAATCCTTCAATATTCGATATATGCATACTCAATACAAAGATAGCAGGAACCCGTTATCATGACCTGATTTTAGTGGAAGGAAGGATTGGGGCGGGAGATATACTTTATCTTGTGCGTGAGCCGGATGACAAATATGATGAAAAGGCGATATTAATAACGGATAAGGAAGGATATGTACTTGGGTATATACCTGAAGCAGACAATCCTGTGCCAGCTTCCATGCTGGATTCAGGAGAAAAACTGTACGCAGTTTTGCAAGGGAACAATCTGGAAACCGGGAATTCGCATATTCATATAATGTTAAGCAAAAAACCTAAAAAAGAGGGAAAGGTCATTAAGTTTCCTTATTAGATTTTTACAGTAGAATCTCGGGAAAAGAGTATGAAAAGGTTATAATATATCAATAAAAGAAATTAATATATACTAAGTAATGCAGGAGAATTATGAGATGAGAATAGATACGGAAAAAGTAATAGAAATATTACAAAAGGTGTGTGAAAAAGTCAAAGAGAAGAAAGGGCAGCTGACAGAAATGGATTCAGTGACAGGTGATGGAGATCTTGGGTTAAATATGTGCTGCGGTTTTGAAGCTGTCCTTCAGAAAATAAAGATTGAAACAAGAGAGAATGTCGGTGAAGTTTTAAAGTCGGCAGGGATGGAGATAGCTTCACATTCAGGAGGTGTTTTAGGATCGCTGTATGGAATGGCATTTATTGAAGCATCTAAAATTGTTGATGATAAATATGAAATAGATATTTATGATTTTCAGAAAATGCTTAATGCAGCTGTTGAAGGCGTTAAAAGAGCAGGCAAATGCAATAAAGGTGATAAAACCATGATTGATGCAATTGAACCTGCAGCAGAAGCTTTAGAAATGAGTTTAAAGGAAGGAAGAGCACCTCTGGAGGCATTAAAATCTGCAGTGGATGCTGCCTATGCAGGTGTGGAGACCACTAAAGGATTCACAGCAAAAAAAGGGCGGGCATCCTATCAGGCTGAAAAAAGCATAGGACAACTGGATCCTGGGGCTTTTTTAAGTGCTGTAATATTAGACACAATTTATAATGAATTAAAAAAGTAAGTCAGGGGAGGAAAACTATGGTCGGAATTGTAATATCATCTCATAGCAAAAATATTGCAGAAGGAATAAAAGAATTGGTTTCACAATTTGCCCCTAATGTTCCTATTGCAGCAGCAGGGGGAACTGAAGACGGAAGACTGGGGACTAATGTGGAGAATATTATTCATTCAATAGAAAGTGTATATTCTGATGATGGAGTAATAATAATATTTGACATGGGAAGTGCTTTTATGAATGCGGAAATAGCCATAGGGTGCTTAAGTCCGGAGAAAGCTTCAAAAATAAAAATTTCAGATGTGCCAATAGTTGAAGGAGCTGTGGTTGCTGCAGTGGAGAGCAGCAAGAACAAAAAACTTGAGGAAATACTTGAGGCACTTAAACCGCTTAATATACATAAAGTTACATAAAAACAACCACAGTCTTTAAAGAGAAGTTTTAGCAGAATTTAACTGTTGATAAGTGTTGCGAATAATTGATTAATTGTCGAATCTGGTATATAATTAAGTATATAGAAGACACATATTTAAACTATATAGCGAGGAGTGATTTGTATGCCAGAAGTATTCCCTAATAATAAACTTTGGAGAAGAGGCGGTCATCTGAATCAAAAACGCCATATTGATATGACAGAAGAGGAAAAGACTAATGTGGCCAAGTGTACAGGCATTAAAGCTTCACATGTATGTAAAAATCCTGTATTCAGATGTTCAGAATGCGGAAATTACGGATGTGACCAGGAAGTAGCTGACAAATGTACTGCACAAGCTTTCAAAAATGACAAATGTCTACAATGTGGCTCAGTTGGTACACGAATACCTGTAATGAAGGATGAGTTAGACAAATTTATCGCTGAGTGGGAAAAAGAAGTAGCTGAGGTTGAAAAATAGTCAGCAATATTTGTCAGGAAATATTTTTTTTAAATGTTATGTAATCGATGTCAAGGCGCCCCGGGGTAGAATCGCCCCGGGGTATTTTTGCAGGAAAATATTGACAATTAATGTAAAGAGTTGATATTATTAGAATACAGGATGTAGAAATCAACATAAAACAATGAATTCAGGGGGAATTATCTAATGAAGGAAAATAATAAATTTTATTATTTAAAACTTAATGAGAGTTTTTTCGGAACAGAGGAAATAAAGATAATTGAAGATCTGCCTGATGGAGTCATTTATTCAAATCTTTTGTTGAAGCTTTATCTTTTATCTTTAAAATCAAAAGGGATACTGCGCCTCGGCGAATATGAATTCATGGATGAAAATGTGGATTCAAAAATAAAGAATTCAGATGCTGTAAAGAAAGATCTTAAGGCTTTGGCTGTTTTTGGATTTATAGAGAAAATAGAAGAGGAAAAGTCCCATAATATAGATTTACAAAAACTAACAGAAAAAAAGGGGAGTAGTGATAAATTGGATCAGGGTAATGTTCCTGAAGAAGAGGGTATTAAATTTAAAGATATAGAACAAAGAGAAGTTGATGAGTCCATCAATTTCGATGATAGTGCCATAAGGTTAAAAAACTATTTTGAAATTATAACCGGAGGAATATGGTCGTTGAACCTGCAAACATTAAAAAAAGCTGTAAAGAAGCATGGATATGAAAATGTTAAGTCAGCTGTAAACACAGCTGTTAATGATAATGAATGGACTATGGCATATGTTAACAGAATACTTAGAGAATGGATGGTGAAAGGATACCCTCATGAGAAAGAATCTGTGGAAGATTTTATAGAACCTGAAAAAGCAGAGACTTTAGGAAAATGAGATTTGGTACTAAAAAGAAGTAGACAGGGTTAATGTTAAATAGCAGTTACCCTGTTTTTTTTTTGCTGAAAATTTAAATTTCTAATAAGCATAAATGTAAACCTGATTCACAAAATAAAGGTTGACAATTAAAAGGTTATAAATTACCATTGATATAAATTCAGGATTACTTATGAGACATACGGGGGGATATAAAATGAAGGATTTTATAAAGAGTTCAGAGAGTAGAGTGTTAGCAGGAGAAACCATAAGTTTTGAAGAAATAATGAAGCTGGTATCAGTTGAAGAAAAAGATGAAATTGACGAGCTTTGTAGAGCTGCTGACAATATTCGCAGGGCTTTTTGCGGTAATGAAGTTGATCTTTGTACTATTATGAATGCAAAATCAGGAAGGTGTTCTGAGGATTGTAAGTTTTGTGCTCAATCGGTCCATTACAAAACAAATGCAGCCGAGTATGGATTAGTTCCAAAAGAAAAAGTTTTAAGCCTGGCAAAAGAAAATGAAAATGAAGGTGTGAACAGGTTTTCCCTGGTAACCAGCGGCAGGGGAATTTCAGGAAATGAATTTCAAAAGGTTTTAAGTATATATGAAAATCTGAAAAATGAAGTGAAAATGGGGTTATGTGCATCCTTGGGAATATTGGGTTATGAAGAATTGCTACAATTAAAAGAAACAGGAATAAAAATGTATCATCACAACCTTGAGACAAGCAGGGAGTATTATGGTGAAGTTTGCAGCACCCACAGCTATGATGACAGGATAGACACAATTAATGCAGCGAAAAAAGCTGGAATGGATGTTTGTTCGGGTGGAATCATAGGATTGGGAGAAAGCTTGGAAGACAGAGTTAAGCTTGCATTTAAATTAAGAGAATTAGAGGTTAAATCAATTCCTATAAATGTTCTGAATCCGGTGGAAGGAACCCCACTGGAGAATGCTGAAAGATTAAGTCAGGATCAGATTCTGAAAACTTTTGCAATATTCAGATTTGTAAATCCTAAAGCCTATATCAGGCTTGCCGGAGGCAGAAATATGATTGATGATTTTGGCAGGAAATGCTTTAAGGCAGGGGCTAATGCTACAATCACAGGAAACTATCTGACGACATCAGGAAACAAAATATGCCATGATAAGAATATGATAAATGAACTTGAGCTGCGTATAAGAGAAGATGAGTAATTAATATTATCCTGATCCTTGGCATGTATTTTATGCCGAGGATTTTTCTTGTGTGGATTTTCTATAGTAGTATAATTAATATATAGAAAATTTTAAAATTAACCAGATATATTTAAGGAAAGGAATGATAAAAAATGGATGGGAAAATTAAAATTGTAGGATTTGCCGGAAGTCTCAGACATAATTCATACAATAAATCTGCCCTGAAGGCTGCATCGGAATTGCTTCATGAAGAAGCAACACTGGAGATTCTGGATTTGGCTGATTTACCTTTTTTTAATCAGGACCTGGAGGACATTGGAATACCAGAATCTGTAGTCAGTTTTAAGGAAAAAATAGCTTCAGCGGATGCCATATTGATTTCCACTCCTGAATATAACTACTCAATACCTCCGGTTTTGAAAAATGCTATAGACTGGGCTTCCAGAGGCAAGGATTTTCCTTTGAACGGTAAACCTGTGGCTATAATGAGCGCGTCTACAGGTTTGTTCGGAGGTGTACGTGCTCAATACCATTTAAGGCAGGTGTGTGTAGCTGTAAATCTCAATCCGCTTAATAGGCCTGAAGTTTTTATAATGACTGCAAATAAAAAAATTGATGAAGAAGGCAATCTTATTGATGTTAACAGCAGAAACGCAATTTCAGCGTTATTGCATGCCATGGTGGAAAAGGTGAAGGAATTGAAGCAAATTAATGTATAGGAGCATAATCAAATTTAAGATAACGTTTACTGTCTCTTCTTTTTAAAATATACTTTTAATTTGCAAAATTATAAAGATGAGGGGATGAAAATATGAAGATACTTAAAAACACGTTATGGGGGATACTGATAGTAATTTTGATACTTATTTTAGAATATTTAGTTACAATACCCTTTGGGGTTGAAGCTCCTGCTGAAGGCACTGCCGCGAGGTTTATTAATCATGAGATGCTGCTTACAGCCTTGCCGGCAGGACTGGTAACTTTTGCTGCAGCATGGCTGCTAAAGACAAAGAGCAGATCTGCAGCTTTTGCCAGAAGCGTTATATGGACATTAGTGCTCATAATATTTTATCTTAGCGTCTCTGCAGGCAACTATGGGGTGAAAGCAACCTTCGGTGGAATAGGGATCTATGTTTTGTTAGCCTGTGCTTTTGCCGGACCGATTATATTTGCAAAAATCAAGCATTTAAAGTAACCTTTTGACATCCCGATATAAATAAAAAAATTAGGAGGAGTTATTATGAATGAATTTGAAGTTGTTGAACAGAGAACTCAGCCCGTTGCAGCCATTAAGACAAAAACTTCCATTGATAAGCTGCCAAAGATAATCGGGGAAAGTTATATGAAGATAATGGCGTATCTTGATGAAATAGGGGAAAAACCTGTTGATGCACCATATGTTGCTTATTACAACATGGATATGCAGAATCTGGAGGTAGAACTAGGATTTCCCGTTTCAAAGGAGATTTCAGGCAAAGATGACATAATGCCAGGTCTTATACCAGCAGGGAAAATGGTTACAACACTGTATAAAGGCCCTTACTCAGGTATGGAAAAAGTATATAATGATCTTTTCAAGTGGTTGGGGGAAAAAGGATATGAGGCATCTGGTGTTTATTATGAATATTATTTCAACTCCCCCATGGAAGTGCCTGAAAGTGAGCTTCTTACTAAAATTGTTATACCGCTGAAGTAAGGGATTTCTTTTGTGCGGATACTAAAAAGCTATAAGACAATTAAACTGCTTATGGCTTTTTAATTTAAATACAGAAGGTGATATTATGAACAATTCTCAAAGAATAATATTGTCTGTTTACCTTCCAGTCACCATGATGCTTCTAATTCTCGATAATGTTTATCCTGAACAGGACTTTGTGAGAATAATAAAGTACACAGTAATCATAACTTTGTTTGTATCTTCTTTAAGCGTTAAAAAAAAGTATAAGGAGCAGAAGCTTATGACATTGTCACTTTTTTTGTGGCTATAGGTGATTTTTTTCTTGTTTTTTCAGGTGTTATCATGGACTTGGGAAATTTCACAACAATATTTGGTATGGCAGAGTTTATTTGTGCGTATACTTGTTTAATCATTGCATACCATAAAAATTTTAAAATTGAGGCAAAAGAAATATTGGCAGGTATCCCCATTCTGGGAGTGTACTTATATATTTTTCATTCCCTGAATACATATTTAGAACTTCCTATGATTATAGCCACCATAGTTTTTGGTCTGGTTATTTGTTATATGACATGGTGTGCAGTATGCTGTGTTTTCAGGAAGTTCTACGCACCTAAAGCGGCATTTATCATAGCAATTTCAGGAATTTTTATGTTTATTTGTGATATGGGGGTAGCCTATTCCCTTTTTGACCCTGCATATTCAATTGAATTTACATCCTGGATTAAAAACATAGTCTGGGGTGTATACGTTCCTGGATAGGCACTGCTTACACTGGTCATATGCGATAATAACCTGATAAGCAAGAGTAGTTCTTTGGCAATTAAAGATAAAAAGGAGAGAAAATAATTATGGCAAAGATTTTTAATCCTGATGTAATAAAGCTTACCAAGTACTTATTCTTTACAGGAAAAGGGGGAGTGGGGAAAACATCTGCTGCCTGCGCAACTGCTCTGACTTTAGCTGATGACGGGAAAAGAATTATGCTGGTCAGTGCGGATCCGGTTTCAAATTTACAGGATGTTTTTGATACTGAGTTGGACAATAAGGGCGCAACTATAGAGGGTGTTCCAAACCTTACTGTTGTAAATTTTCATCCTGAGAAGGCAGCAGAAGAGTATAAAGAAAGCGTTGTAGAATCTTATAGAGGAAAGTTCCCTGAAGCAGGTATAAATAATTTGGAAGAGCAGCTCTCTGATTCATGTATGGTTGAAATAGAAGTCTTCAATGAATTTTCAAACCTTGTTATGGATAATAAGGTTCAAAAGAAGTTTGACCATATAATTTTCGATACAGCTCCAACTTCTCATACATTGAGAATGCTGAAGCTGTGTTCAGCCTGGAGAAGCTCTATAGATGAAAACATTAATGAGGCACCCGGCTTCGGACAGCTGGCAGGTCTTGAAAGCAGGAAGGAAATCTATAAAAGTGCTATTGAGACATTGGCTGACAAGGATATGACAACGCTGATTCTTGTTTCCAGACCTGAAAGGTCTCAATTGACAGAGGCTGAGCAGGTTTCAAAGGAACTGAAGAATATAGGCTTAAATAATCAGATCCTGCTTATAAACGGAGTGCTTCAGAATCATGATGATCAGTTATCTGAAAGCATATATAAGCAGCAGCAGGATACAATCAGGGAAATGCCTGCGAATATCAAAACTCTGGAACAGTATGAAATACCTTTAAGGCCATATAATATAACAGGTCTTGATAATATCAGGGCACTGTTTAAGGAAGAGAATACATGCTTTTGCTATGAAGAGTTAAATATTAAAAGAATACCTGTGTTGAATGATGTTGTTAAAGACCTGTACAATTCACGAAAGAAGATTATTTTTATAATGGGAAAAGGAGGTGTAGGAAAAACCTCAATAGCTGGTGCTATAGCACTGGGTCTGGCCAATATGGGCAAGAAGGTGCATCTTGCAACAACAGATCCAGCGGCAAACTTTAAACTTGTTCTTGGTGACTGCTATGGAATAACCTTAAGCAATATCGATGTAAAAGCGGAACTGGAAAAGTATAAGGAGAAAGTCTTAGGCAAGGCAAAGAAAGTAATGAATGATGACGATATTGAGTATATAAAGGAAGACTTAAGGTCGCCATACACTCAGGAAATAGCAGTATTTAGTGCTTTTGCAGATATAGTAGACAAACTTGAAAAGGAAATTGTCATCGTGGATACAGCACCAACAGGACATGCATTATTGCTTCTTGAGTCAACACAGAAATATAATATGGAAATACAACGTACACAGGGAGATATGCCTGAGTCAGTAAGCAGGCTGTTATCTAAGCTGAGAAATCCAGATGAAACTGAAGTTGTTATAACTACCCTGGCAGAACCTGCGTCGGTTTATGAAGCTGAAAGGCTTGAATATGATCTGAATCGTGCCGGCATAAAGAGCAAATGGTGGGTTATAAACTCAAGTCTGTATGCAGGAAATCCAAGAAATATGATTTTGAAAATAAAAGCAAATAATGAGATAGCATGGATTAATAAAGTTGATGAAATATCAAGAGGAAACTTTGCATTAGTAGAATGGAAGCCTGGAGATATAAAAGGAGAAAAACTTATAGATTTGTTAAGATTAACAAAATAAAACGAAAAAACCGGCTTAAGTCGGTTTTTTCGTTTTATAGATATATTGACATGATGTTTAAAAAGTAGTATAAAAAAATTATGGAGTTAGCACTCATATTGATTGAGTGCTAACAAAAAGTGTTTTTTATTGGGAAGGAGAGATTTAATTGGAAACTAAACAATTTAAAGCAGAGTCTAAAAGACTGCTTGATCTGATGATTAACTCAATTTACACTCACAGGGAGATATTTTTAAGGGAACTTATTTCAAACGCCAGTGATGCTATCGATAAGATTTATTATAAAGCATTAACTGACGATTCATTAAGTTTTGAAAAAGACAACTATTATATTAAAGTATCCTGCGACAAGGAAAACAGAATACTTAAAATTTCTGATACTGGTATCGGTATGACAAAGGAAGAGTTGGACGACAATCTTGGTGTCATAGCAAAAAGCGGCTCATTAAAATTTAAAAAGGAAACTGAGCTTAAGGATGGATATGATATCATAGGACAGTTTGGTGTAGGATTCTATTCCTCATTTCTTGTTTCTGACGATGTTACGGTAATAAGCAGGGCTTTAGGAAGCAGTGAAGCATATAAGTGGCATTCAAATGGTATAGAAGGATATACTATTGAGGCTTGTGAAAAAGATTTAGTGGGTACAGAAATCTTGCTTAAGATAAAAGAAAATACTGAAGATGAAAATTTTGATGAATACCTTGAAGAATACAGAATCAGAGGAATAATCAAAAAATATTCAGATTTCATAAGATATCCTATCAAAATAGATATCAGAAGCAGAAAGCTTAAAGAGGGAAGCGAAACTGAATATGAAGATGTTGTTGAAGAGCAGACAATAAACAGCATGGTTCCTATATGGAGAAAAAACAAGAATGAACTTACAGATGAAGATTATGAAAACTTCTATGCTGAAAAACATTATGGATTCGACAAATCTCTTAAACACGTCCATATAAGTGTAGATGGGGCCATAAGCTACAATGCTATTCTATATATTCCGGAAAAAACTCCTTATGATTTCTATACAAAGGAATATGAAAAAGGACTGGAACTATATTCAAACGGTGTAATGATTATGAACAAGTGCTCTGATTTACTTCCTGATTATTTCGGATTCGTAAAAGGAATAGTTGATTCAGAAGATTTATCCCTAAATATTTCAAGAGAAATACTTCAGCATGACAGACAGCTTAAGCTTATAGCAAAAAATATAAAAACCAAGATTAAAAATGAACTTGAAAGTATGTTGAAGAATGACAGGGAAAAATATGAAAAGTTCTGGGATTCCTTCGGAAGACATTTAAAATTCGGAATATACAGTGATTTCGGAAGCAATATTGAAGTGCTTCAGGATTTGCTTATGTTTGTCTCTTCAAAAGATAAAAAGATGGTTACTCTTGAAGAGTATGTTTCAAGAATGCCTGAAGACCAAAAGTATATCTACTATGCTGCAGGAGAGTCTGTTGAGAGAATTGAAAAACTTCCGCAGACAGAAGTATTGACAGATAAGGGATATGAAATTTTATACTTTACTGATGATATAGATGAGTTTGCAATCAAAACAATAATAAAATACAAGGATAAGGAATTCAAATCAGTATCCAGTGGAGATTTAGGAATAGAAGCAGAAGAAAATCAAGAATCCTCTGCAGAAGAAAACAAAGATCTGTTTGAACACATGAAGAATTTACTATCCGGAAAAGTCTTGGATGTAAGGGCATCAAAGAGATTGAAAAACCATCCGGTCTGCTTATCAAATGAAGGTGAAGTTTCAATAGAAATGGAGAAAATATTGAAAGCAATGCCTAACAATCAGAATATTAAAGCTGATAAGGTTTTAGAAATAAACGTGAAACACGATGTATTCAAGTCCCTTAAGGATGCTTTTGAAAATGATAAAGATAAGCTAAACCTTTATACAAGCCTGTTATATAACCAGGCGCTTCTTATTGAAGGACTGACTATAAGCGACCCGGTAGAATTTACAAACGATATATGTAAAATAATGAAATAGAATAAAAACAAGGGGAAAATCCGTAAATTACCTTAAGTGAAGGGTTAACAGGGGATTTTCTCCTTTTTTTATTATTGAAGTAATTGATATAATGTAGATAATAAAGAATGTGCTTTGGAGGTGAATACCATGTCCTTAGAATTAATGGATCTTCACAATCATACAATTTGGTCCGACGGAATACATACTGCTGATGAGATAATCAGGAATGCAATAAAAAACGGAGTGGATATCATAGGGATATCAGATCACTTTGATACACTTAAATGCCATTCAGTCTTAAGCAATATTCTGGATACTTATATTGAAAAAATTGATGAATTGAAAGTAAAGTATAGAAATAAGATTAAAGTAATGGCAGGGGTCGAAATATGCATGAACAAGAATTTGAGCAGACTGGATGAACTCCCGTATGATAATTTAAATAAGCTTGATTATATTCTGTTCGAGTATATAGATTGGTTTTCTGGAAGTGTCACTTTACCAGAATTAAAGTTCTATGCAGACAAATTTACCTGCAGAAAGGGCTTAGCCCATACAAATATATTTGAATTAATCAAAAAGTACGGAGTTGACGAAGTTTTGACAATACTTAAAGATAACGACATTTTTTGGGAAATCAATGTAAATCCAGGCTATGAATATTTTGATGTGATAATGAAGTACAGAAACAATCCCAAAATGGAAAGTTTTTTTAACCGCCTGAAAGCATCAGATATCAGAATTACAGTGGGATCAGACACCCATTCTTTATATTTTTATGATATAAACCGAATAAGGGAAGGTAATGAGCTTGCCCGATATAATATAAGTTTTTAAAGAATACACAGAACTAATGTTATAATTTGCTTTGAAATATCACAGAAATACTTTACATTGAAATAATTTACTTAAAATCCCAAAAAAACTATAGACAAACTATACGAAACAGGTTAAAATAGGAACTGGTTCCAACTTTAATTGAAAACTTATACATGCTAGAATCGAAATTGTAAGGAAACTTTTTCATTGACTAATTCTACGATTTTCTAACAAATATAAGTTAAGTTTTAGTAGAGGAAACCAGTAAAATATAGTTAGAAGGAAGTAAGGATATGGAGAAAAAATTAAACATCATCAAAAGACTGGTATTATTCTTTGTGGGAGTGAGTATTATTCAAATGGGAGTTGCTTTATTCTTAAAAACCAATATAGGATCAGACCCCTTTACTGTATTTACTCAAGGGCTGGCGTTTTTAATGAAAGTGACACCTGGCAGAGCCAATATGGTTATTTTAATTACTTTATTTGCAGCAATACTATTGGCAGGCAGAAGTCATATAAAGATTGGTACATTGATATGTGTTGTAGGGGTAGGGCCTGTTATAGACTTTGGGGTATATACTGTTTCACATATACCTGTTGAATCATTTAATTTGCTTGGAAAATCAGTGATAGTCGCTTTGGGCTGTGCAATTATTGCTGCGGGATTTTCAATAGTTTCAGCAACCAAAATCGGAGTGGCTCCTAATGATATAGTACCATTTATAATACAGGAGAAGACTGGATTTCAATATCGCTGGATACGTATGGTATTAGATGCAGGCTATCTAGTTGTAGGTTATTTATTTGGCGGAGTTTTTGGTATTGGAACTATAATATCACTATTGCTTATAGGACCATGCATACAATTTTGTCTTCCATATGGAGAAAAATTCGTTAATGCAATAGTGGGAGTTGAAAAATTAGAAGAAGAAACAAACTTACAAGAAGCTATATAAAGCAATAAGAGGATTAAGCAGAAGACCTGCTTAATCCTTTTTCTTTTCAGAAATCTTTTTTTGGATATCCTTAACCTTAGAACTGTTAAGATCATAACCCATCAGACTTGATAGTGCTGCTATGAAGCTTGCTAAGGAACATGTTGTCATAAATAATCCGAGTCCTAATACTGTGTTTTCAGACTGTTGGGAAAGAGTCGGATTAAATTTCACAAGTTCCAGGAAATAACCTATAAATAATAATGTAATTGATTGTGAAAGTTTGTAAAGAAGAGTTAAACATCCATAATAGCTTCCTTCCGCTCTGGTTCCGGTATTAAGTTCATCTGAATCTATGATGTCAGCAATCATTGAAAGCGGTAATGTAAATAAACCGCCAGTACCAAAGCCGGCTAAAAGTGCAAAAGGCATAAAGTATAAATGGTTTCCTGACAAATGATTTTTTAACAAAACCATAATAAGAAACAAAAAAACACCGAATATGCAGATTGCAATACCTGACATCATTGCAGGTTTTTTGTCCATCTTTCGGGATAAATATGCCCATACAGGCTGAGATATAATGGAAACAAAAAATTGCACTCCTATTATAATAGCTATCTGCTGGCTGTGAAGTGAAAAGGTATATGTAAAAACATGCAGGCACGTGCTGGTTATCAGGGCAGAAGCTATGTTGATAAACATGTAGGAAAAAGCCACATTTCTGAAATTTCTGTTGAGAAAAATTCCTTTTAAGGAGCTGATAATATCTGAAAGGAAATTTTCCTGAGGATTCATTTTCACATTTGAATTTAGGATTGGTATGTATTTCTTTGTGGAAAAAAAACAAAGGAGGGAAAAGACTCCTATAATTATCGAAGAAAATAGTCCCATTAATTTATATGAATGTGGATTTAACTGGCCTATTGGGAACTGGGGAGATGGTCTGAACAAAACGTACATTCCAAAAACTGAGACAAAGGCAAGTCCCAAAAGAAAGAAGATAGTTTTCATCCCCTGAATACTGGTTCTTTCATCATAATCATCAGATAGTTCGGCTCCCAAGGCGGTATATGGGGTTATGTATATGGTGCTGAAGGTTTTGATCACTAGAATCAGGACAAATATAATGGTGAATTTTAAGTAATCAGAATACTGGGACTTTATGTTCCATAAATAATAATTGGAAAGAGAAAGTCCAACTCCTCCTATAAGGAGATACAGATGTCTTCGTCCAAAGGTTTTTGATCTGGTGATGTCGGAAAGGTATCCCATTATCGGGTCTGTAACAGCATCCCAGACGATGCTTATGCTTACAGCTAAACCCACAAGTTTTCCAGGTATTCCAAGAATAGCAGTACAGTAGAAAACTAAGTATGTGCCAAGCACTTGATTGGAAACGCCCGTGGTGAAGTTGCCTGCACCATAGCCTACCTTTTGTAAAAATGGAATTTTATTTTGTCTGTTGCTGTCAGTAATCGTATTCAAAGTAACGCCCCCCTATAATGCAAAACTTTATATGATTTAATATTAACATATATGATGGTGTTATTAAAAGACTGCGTATATGAATATTTCCAGGATCATTTTTATATATTTGCAGTAGAGGGTTCCAACTGCAACAATCAATTTATATGTAAAGTAACCTTTTAATATATTATGAAAGCTTCTGGATTTTGAGGTGATATCATTTAAAAGCAGAAGGAATTGTCCAGGGAGCGGGACTCAGGACATATGTATATAATCAGGTTATTTCTCCTGGCTTAAAAGGGTGGATTAATAATAATTCACAAGGAGTGCATATCGATATTGAGAGTGATAAGGAGAATATTAAATTAATTTTCAAATGAGAAAAAGCCAGAAGCAAGATAAAAGTATAACTTTTGAAGGACAAGCAGCCATGGAATTTGAAGCTGCAGTTGAGGGTAAAAGCCTTGATTATTACAAGCATTACATAGTAAAAGGTGATTAATATGTGGTAAAGACAGGTAGAATCATTGAAGGGATTATCATTGGGACAAATTATCGTTGCCAATGAAATTCTAAGTGTGTGAACTACCCACCACTTAAGAAGTGTGGGCTTCCTGTTTCCACAAGTTCGTAACCTACACTCTCCACAGGCGTAACTTCGGGAAGTCCCTTCACTAGATGCCGACGACGTCGGTATCTTTTGCACCTTAGATATTTTACGCATGGAAGGATAACAAACTCATTGCTTGGTTTTCGCATTCAGAATTTGACGGTTTCTCCATGCAACCCTATATATCTAGTTATCAAAGACCTACATAATTCAATTATACAAGATGTGTAGGTATTCCTTAAGGGGGCAACAATTTATCCCATACCTATGCTCTCACTTTGTGAGTAAGATAGCTTAGAGGTAGGGGACTTCTTGTGCATTAAGGTTAAATGTAATAGAAATTAAGGATGGTGGCTGGTTTGCACGAAATTTCCATAATGGAAAGTGTTATAAATATTGTACTGGAAAAGGCTGAAGAGAATCACTTAAGAGAAATATCAGAAATTACCATAAAGGTTGGGGAACTTTCAGGAGTAATGCCTGAGGCATTGGAATTTGCATTCAGCATAATGGCCAAAGGAACCATAGCGGAAGGTTCTAAATTTCTGATAGAAAGAGTTCCAGCAGCTGCCAAGTGCGGCAACTGCGGAATTGAATTCAAGATAAGCCATTTTAATAAATTATGCCCTAAGTGTCAAAAATTTTCTACTCTTATTTTAAGAGGATATGAGCTTTATGTTAATAAAATTGTAGGATAGTGAAGAAATGAATGATATAAAGGTAGTGACAAAAATACTTCAGACAAATGATGAAATAGCTGCACAAAACAACAAAATCCTTAATGAGAAAGGAATATATGCTGTTATTGAAGGAGACATTTATACTATAAAAGATTCTGAGAGAATAGAAGCTCAAGGGGTACCTGTTGTGCAGATAAATACAGGAGGGGCATGTCACCTGGATTCAGACATGGTCAGAAGTTCGCTTAATATTTTAAATCTGGACAGAGTAGATCTTCTTGTTATAGAGAATGTAGGGAACCTTGTTTGTCCTGCTGAATTTGAAATTGGAGAGGATATAAAGATTTCTATTTTAAGCACACCTGAAGGAAATGATAAACCTCTAAAATATCCATTGATGTTTGAAAAAAGTGCGGTAATCATCTTAAATAAGATAGATTTGATTCAATTCACTGATTTTAATAAGAAAAAATTTTATGAAGATATAAAATCATTAAATGAGCCTGCCATATTATTTGAAACGAGCTGCACTAAAGATGAGGGGATAGATAAATTCTGTTCATTTTTGCTAAATAAAGTTTACGAGAAAAAAGAAGGGTAAAATGGCAGGAGGGCTTAATATTGTCTTTGGACAAATAAGTTGTTCAGGAGGAAATGCAAATGAAGAAAAAACTAATTTTCATTGTCCATTGGTGCTTCAACTGCATTGCTGGCAGCAGCGCTTATGATCATATTTTATAAGGGAAGGCTTTCACTGAAATAAAATTGTAAGCAAAAGTAAGTTGATAAAATTCCTCAGGTGAAGTAAAATAAATTGAGAGTATATTTAATTATCTGCTTTCAAACGATAAAGGCAAACTGCATGAAAATGCAGGACGCAAAGCTAAAGGGCCTAAATACCGGAAGGTATATGGCAGCCAGATACCGAAAAGGAGGTTTTGTTTTTAAACTGTTATTTGTTTCAGATTATTTGTAATGAATAATTGAACAACTTATAAAAAGTTATAAAGCGAGAGGATAATTTTATTATGAAAAAAGTTTTAAGTATGATTGTTGTCTTTACTGTTATGCTGTATATGTTACTTCTGTGCAATATAGAGGGAACCAATTCAGTTTACGGGAATAAGTACAACAGAAGCCAAGGTACGGTGGATGAAGTTAATGTCAAAGAGGCAAATGAGATTAAGAATGTTATAGAAGCATTGAATGTTATTCAAGATAACAGAAGATCTGAAATCTGAAAAATAAGAAGCAGTTCATATTGCCGGTAATTTGTAAATAGTAGTCTCTTTAGTAATGATCTAAGGTATATGAACAAAATAAGTTGTATGATTGTAAAAAGCAGAGGTTTATCATAAATCGGCTGCTTTTTTCATTCTTTAGGAAATTATATTTATTTGAAATCTGTGGATAACTTAAAGGACATGAGATTATACGAAGTCTAGGTGCAATCCTAAAGAATAAAAAAGAGAATTTGTCGCCTGCCAGATTTTCCTCACATACGTTCGGAAAGGCAGATGCGAGAAAAAATCGACGGCGCATAGTCGCCTTGGCGATTTTTTTTATGACTAAATAAAAAAACGTGAAAAAGAGTAAAAAAAAGCTGATTTGAGTAATCTATGAAAGATTATTCAAATCAGCTTGAAAACGTTTACTCGAATGTGAACCTTGATACAGGAACTTCAGAAGGATAAACACTTTTAAGTATTTTTACGATATCTGGCCTGCCATAGAAAATCTTTTCACATTGATCATTTTCAGACATCAATACTATGTGCATATGAGGGAAAAATTTAACAAGATTGCGCTTGGTCAAATCAGCCTCAAACTTATTAAAAAGATTCTCAGGATTTACCTGAACTACTGCAAAGGTTATACCGTTTTCATTGATTATTGTACCATCTAATACCATATTATCGCCTCCTATATTTTATTTTACCACAAAAAAAGGAAAATTTAAATAATAGAAGTAGAGGAAAAATAAAGAAAAACATAAAAATTATAGTTTATATTGTGAAACTATGTGATATAATAAAAAATTGAAGTTTACATATTGCAACGTATGTCAAATATAAAAATTACTCTCAGCAATATTTTAGGATATTGCTGAGAGTAACTATAAAATAAACCTAGCTGAATGTAAATTTCACCAAAGGTACCCTGCTAGGATAAACCTTTTTAAGAACGTTTACGATATCAGGTCTTCCATAATAAGTAGGAACATCTTCAGATTCCTTTGACATTAAAACTATAGGCATATCAGGAAAAAATTTTGCCACTTTTCTCTTTTCTTCATTTGCGTCAATATGATTACGCATATTTTTTGGATGTACCTCCACAACTGCGAAAGTTACTCCCTCTTCTTTAATTATTGTACCATCAATTCTCATAATAAAACCCCCCTCTTCGAAGATTATATTATCACATTTCGCAGATGTGTGTAAACAAAAGAAAAACTAAAAAAAAGCTGGAAATTCGACAAAATTCTTGGGGTTGCACTGGGTTTTTACAAACATTCTATGAAGGGATTTAAGATAAAAAGGAGAAACTTGTATAATCATGAGTTTGTATAGAAAAATATTTTTTGTTATATAAAAATTTAATGCAGCAACAAGAGGAAGATTCAAGAAAAAATGGTGAGTGATAAGCTGGAAAATGTTAAAAATTTTGATTTTCCAGTTTCGTAAGGAAAGAATAATCTATAATATTTTTTAAAATGAGGTGATAAGGAAATGGAGGAGTATATAATAACCATCAATGACCTGGATGAAGAAACCGGTTTCGTGGAGAAAATGGAAGCTCATCATAAAGGCGTGCTGCATAGAGCTTTTTCCATACTGGTATTTAATTGTCATAATCAATTATTGCTGCAAAAGAGAAGTGAAAAAAAATATCATTCTCCGGGACTTTGGACTAATACCTGCTGCAGCCATCCACGGCATGGAGAAAATCTTCAGGACGCAATATACAGAAGACTTAAGGAAGAGATGGGGGTTACCTGTGAACTTAATGAAGTATTCAGCTTTATTTATAAAGCTGAACTTGGAGAGGATCTTTTTGAACATGAATATGATCATGTGTTTTTTGGGGTGTATGATGGAGAAGTGTTCCCGGACAAATATGAAGTTGATGATTATAGGTGGATGCATATCAGCGAGATTGAGGAAAGTATTACAAATCATCCGGAAATATACACTTACTGGTTTAAAGAATTATTCGGCAGAGTTGAAGAAGCATTTAATAACTTCATAAAAAGGCAAACTTTCAGAGAATAATCCCTGAAAAATTTTTGGAGTTTTTAGGAAACTATTTACAATAAAATTCATAAAAAGTTCACATTAAGATGCTAAATTAAAGAACGTTGGAGGGATAAAGATGAAAAAAATAAGTATAGGAAAAAGTCAACTGGAAACTTCAGAATTGATATTGGGATGCATGAGGATAAGTCAGATATCTGTTGATGAGGTCAGGGAACTCATAGAAACAGCAATGGAATATGGAATAGATTTATTTGATCATGCAGATATATATGGTAAAGGAAGCTGTGAGGAAATTTTTGGAGAGGCATTAACTCCTTCCTTGAGAGATAAAATTAAAATTCAGACGAAGTGCGGTATAAGAGAGGGGTTATATGATTTTTCAGCAGAACATATTATATCTTCTGTTGATGCAAGTTTAAAGAGACTTAAAACGGACTATATAGATTTACTGTTGCTGCACAGACCAGATACTCTTATGGAGCCGGAGGTAGTTGCAAGTACCTTTGATAAATTGTATAAAAGCGGAAAAGTAAGAAATTTTGGTGTGAGCAATTTTAATTCCATGCAGGTAGAATTGCTTCAAAAATACACATATTACAAAATCCTGGCTAATCAGCTGCAGCTAAGCATTACAAATACAGGGATGATTGATTCCGGATTAAATGTAAACACTCAATTCCCGGGGGGGTTAGACCGTGACGGAAGCATACTTGAGTACTGCCGTTTAAACAATATTACCATTCAGGCTTGGTCTCCATTTCAACATGGATTTTTTGAAGGCATATTTTTGAATAATAAAAAGTTCCCTGAATTAAATAAGGTCCTGGACAGAATTTCTGAGGAGAAAAATGTATCGACTTCAGCCATAGCAATTGCTTGGATTTTAAGACACCCTGCCAGGATGCAGCCTATTATAGGAACAACTAATAAAGATAGATTAAAAGATATCTGCACTGCATCAACTGTATCATTGTCAAGGGAAGAATGGTATGAAATATATCGCTCTGCAGGAAATAAGTTACCATAGCAAATAGCAGCGCCCGGAGTTTTCGGGTGCTTTTTCAATGAAACAAAATGTATCGATACATTTTGCTTGAAAAGATGATTGTACTATAATACCTCTTAGGTTAATAAACTAAATAAATAAACAGGGGGCAATTGAAATGGAAAAATATACTTTAAACAAAAATCTTGCACAAATGCTAAAGGGCGGAGTAATAATGGATGTTACAAATCCAAGAGAGGCAGAAATTGCTGAAAGAGCTGGAGCATGTGCAGTAATGGCACTTGAGAGAGTACCTTCTGATATAAGAAAACAAGGCGGCATAGCTCGTATGTCAGATCCTAAGATGATAAAGGAAATTCAGGCTGCAGTTTCTATTCCTGTTATGGCAAAAGTGAGAATAGGTCACTTTGTAGAAGCACAGGTACTTGAAAGTCTTAATATTGACTTCATCGACGAAAGTGAAGTTTTAACACCGGCAGATGAAGCTTATCACATAAATAAGTGGGATTTTAAAGTTCCTTTTGTATGCGGAGCTACAAACCTTGGGGAAGCATTAAGAAGAATCGGAGAAGGCGCTGCCATGATAAGAACAAAAGGGGAAGCAGGTACTGGAAATGTAGTTGAGGCAGTAAGACATATGAGAAAAATGACAGAACAGATAAAAAAAATACAAGGTTCTACAGAGATGGAACTGATGACAATCGCTAAGGAATTGGCAGCTCCATTTGATCTTGTTAAATATGTCTGGAAGGAAGGAAAGCTTCCTGTAGTTAACTTTGCAGCCGGCGGTATAGCTACTCCTGCTGATGCGGCGTTAATGATGCAGCTTGGATCAGAAGGAGTTTTCGTTGGATCAGGAATATTCAAATCTTCAGATCCGGAAAAAAGAGCAAAAGCTATAGTTCTTGCAACTACATATTACAATGATGCAAAGATAATTGCTGATGTTTCTCAGGATATAGGGGAAGCTATGTCAGGACTTGAAGTAAGAGAGTTAGAGCAGAAATATGCTGAAAGAGGCTGGTAATATGAAAATAGGAGTTCTGTCTCTTCAGGGGGGAGTACAGGAACATTTAAACCATTTGAGGGAATTGGGAGCAGAGGCTGTAGAAGTGAAAAAAGCTGAAGATTTGGAAGGCCTTCAGGGGATAATACTTCCTGGAGGTGAAAGCACAACAATAGGTAAGCTCCTAAGAGATACCGGTTTAATGGAGCCTTTGAAAAAACTTATAGAATCCGGGATTCCTGTATGGGGAACATGTGCAGGAATGATACTTCTTGCTAAGACTATAGATAATGGGGAAAATTCTCATCTGGGATTAATGGACATAGTTGTGAGAAGAAATGCATATGGAACTCAGGCAGACAGTTTTTTAGTTGAAGAGCATATTGAAAAGGTATCTGAGAATCCTATTCCATTGGTGTTTATACGTGCACCATATATTATAAGTATAGGCGAAAATGTGGAGATACTTCACAAGGTTGATGGGAATATTGTTGCAGCAAGGGAAAACAACATGCTTGTTACATCATTCCATCCTGAACTCTCTGATAATTTGGAGTTTCATAAATATTTTTTGGATATGTGCAATTAATAGGAAAAAATGTTTATATAGTTTGAAAAGGAGAATCGCGAACTGAATAATTGGCAGTGAGCGATTTTCTCCATTGTTAACAAAAGTTGCTGTAAACATTTGCTTTTAGTCCATTTGTTAAAATTAATGAAGATTTTGCATGAAATAATTAAGATTATTAATAAAATGCAAATATTATTGACATATATTTAACATGATGGTAAGATATGAATATAGTTTTTTAAAAAATATTTAAATTTTTGGCAATGGGGTCATAGAATTACTACTATAATTTATAGTTATTCTATGATTTTTTTATTTTTTTGTATTACATTTTTATACATCGGAGGGATAATTTTGATTAAAATTAATAAACTTAATAAGCATTTTGGAAAAGTTCATGTTCTCAAAAATATTGATTTATCAGTGAAAACAGGAGAAAAACTAGTTATAATTGGACCAAGCGGATCCGGAAAGAGTACGTTGATCAGGCATATGAATTATCTTGAACAGCCAACTTCAGGAAAGATAATTGTTGATGGAGTAGAACTTACAGCGCCTAAAGCTCCAATTAATAAGGTAAGACAATCAACAACAATGGTGTTTCAGCAATTTAACTTGTATCCTCATAAAACAGTATTGGAAAACCTGACTTTAGCACCGGTAAAAATCCAAAAGGTGTCTAAAGAAGAGTCTGAAAGAACAGGAATGAAGTATTTGGAAATGGTAGGGTTGAAGGATAAGGCCAATTCATATCCAAGCCAACTGTCAGGGGGACAGCAACAAAGGGTTGCAATAGCAAGAGCCTTAAATATGCATCCTAAAATCATTTTATTTGATGAACCTACATCAGCATTAGATCCTGAAATGATTCAGGAAGTTTTAGATGTAATGGTAAAGCTTTCTCATGAAAAAATAACAATGGTTGTGGTTACACATGAGATGGGCTTTGCAAGACAAGTTGCAGACAGAGTTATTTTTATGGATGGCGGAGAGATAATTGAAGAAGGAAATCCTGAACACTTCTTTAAAAATCCGACACATGAAAGAACTAAATCATTTTTAAGTAAAATAATAAGATAAATTTATTTATTATAAAAGGGGGAATTTCATATGAAAAAAGCAGCAGGAATATTAGTATTAGCAGCATCATTATTGTTTTCAGGATGTACATCAGGAACGAAGGCTACTGGTTCAGCACCTGATATACAAAAAATAAAAGACAGGGGAACTTTGAAGGTTGGAGTTAAGGTTGATGTGCCTAAGTTTGGATATAAGAATCCTCAAACAGGTGTTATTGAAGGTTTTGAAATTGATGTAGCAAAAAAAGTAGCTAAGAAAATATTGGGAGATGAAAGTAAAGTTGATTTACAGGCTGTTACAGCTAAAACAAGAGGACCTCTTTTGGACAGCGGAGAAATAGATATGGTAGCGGCAACTTTTACAATAACTGAAGAGAGAAAGAAAAGTTATAATTTCTCAGATGCATATTTCAAAGACGGTGTAGGCTTGCTTGTTAAGAAAGCTGCAGGATATAAAAGTTTCAGCGATCTGAATGGTAAGAAAATCGGAGTTGCACAAAGCTCTACAAGTAAAAAGGCACTTCAGGAAGAAGCTGATAAACAAGGACTTAAGGTTCAATTTATGGAGTTTGGAAGTTATCCTGAGATAAAAGCTGCATTAGATTCAGGAAGAGTTGATTGTTTCTCAGTAGATTCAGCTATTTTACAGGGATATGTAGATGACAGCACTCAAATACTGCCAGACCGTTTCAGTCCACAGGAATATGGAATTGCTTCAAAGAAAGACAATACAGAGCTTGCTAAGGTTATTAATGAAACTATAGTAGAAATGAAACAGTCAGGTGAGTTAGATAACTTAATCAAGAAATGGGGAATACAATAATGAATGGACCATTTGCTTTATTTAAATGGCAAGCCTTATTTAGTGACTGGACAGTATTTGCACAGGGTTTTTTAACGACTTTGGAAGTTGCAGTTCTATCATTGGCGTTAGCTCTTATTTTAGGTACAGTTTTTGGAACCTTTTCAACTTCAAAAGTTAAGGTTTTGGAAGTGATAAGCAGAATATATGTTGAAGTGATTCAAAATACGCCTCTTGTAATACAAATATTTTTCCTTTATAACGGATTACCGTATTTAGGTGTTGTTATGCCTGTGGTAATGATTGGAGTGCTGGGGGTTGGTTTTTATCATGGTGCATATGTATGTGAGGTTATCAGATCAGGGATAAATGCTATCCCTAAGGGGCAAATGGAAGCAGCATTATCACAAGGTTTTTCTTATTGGGAAGCCATGAGATATATCATATTGCCTCAGGCAAGAAAGGTTATATTACCTCCATTAACAAACCAGGCTGTTAATCTTATTAAAAACACTTCCGTACTTGCTATAATAGCAGGAGGGGATTTAATGTATCAGACTGACTCATGGTCAAGCAATAACCTGTATTATGGACCAGCATATGTGGTTACTGGATTGTTATATTTAGCACTTTGCTATCCTCTTGCAGCATTAGTAGGGAAAATGGAAAAGAAAGAGAATAATTATTTAAGTAAGGAGGAGAAGGCGGCATGATAAAGGAACTATTTACTCCTCAAAATATAGGCTTCCTGCTTCAAGGGCTGAAGCTAACGTTATATATTTCGGTAGTAACAATATTCTTAAGTACTGTTATTGGTACTGTGTTGGGAATATTAAGAGGTGCTTCAGTGGCATTTTTGGGTAAAGCAGCCGGGTTTTACATTGAAGTTGTAAGAAATACTCCATTATTGCTTTGGATTTTAGTTACAAGGTTTATTTCAAATATGAGGCCGGCAAGTGCAGGAATACTGGCCCTTACTATATTTACTTCTGCCATCATAGGGGAAGTTGTCAGAGGAGGATTGAATTCTGTTAAAAAAGGACAGTGGGAAGCAGGATATTCTCAAGGATTTAATTATTTTCAAGTATTATTCTACATAATACTTCCTCAGGCATTTAAAAATATGATACCTGCAATAGCATCTCAATTTATAACTGTAATAAAAGATACTTCTTTCCTTTGGGCGGTAGGAATAGAAGAAATGACAGGTAAGGGAATGATATTGATGGGCAGTTATGGATCTACAGTTCAAGTGTTTACTCTTTTTGGAACTTTAGCGGCTGTTTACTTTATGATCAACTACATTTTATCTGTATTATTCAGATTTCAACAACAAAAACTTGCAGTTCAAGGTTAATGAATATTTATGTTGAAAAGCAAATCCGAAAGGATTTGCTTATTTTTTTTATATACATGTTGTTTTGTGATATAATTGAATAAAACAATACGATTGAGTGAAAATCATGGAGGATAAAATGGTTGAAAATACTGCATTGACACCTTTAGAGGTTGCTGAGATATTAAAGATTTCAAAAAATACCGTATATGAAATTATAAAACGTGGAGAACTTAATTCTTACAGGGTAGGAAAGAAAGTAAGGGTAGATTTAAGTGATGTTGAAGAATATAAGAACAGAACTAAAAGCAATAAAAGCGTAACTGTGAAAAAAAGTTTATCACGTAGTGAAGATTCTTCAGAAATTACACAGCAAAGCAACAGACTTCTCGATGATTATGGCCTTCAAGGTAACCGTGGACTTGTGATATGCGGTCAGGATATAATACTGGATATACTATCAAGACATCTGATGAATCATTCTAAAGGTACTGCAGCCTTTAGATCTTATATAGGAAGTTATGATGGATTATATTCCCTTTATCATGGAAAAATTCAGATTGCAACTGTTCACCTATGGGATGGTGAAACTGGAGAATACAATGTTCCATATGTAAAAAGACTGCTTCCGGGAACTCCTGCCGTAATAATCAATCTGGCAGGAAGAATGCAGGGCTTTTATGTGAAGAAGGGCAATCCTAAAAATATCACGGGCTGGGAAGACTTGAAAAGAGATGATATAACAATCATTAACAGAGAAAAAGGAAGCGGTACCAGGATACTTCTTGATGAATATTTAAAAAAGCTCAAAATAGATCGAAACAATTTAAAGGGTTATGATAGGGAGTGTCTTACACATCTTCTTGCAGCAAGTGCTGTAGTGAGAGGAAGTGCTGATGTGGCTTTAGGAAATGAAAAAAATGGTCTTCAGGTTCAGGGTATAGACTTTATTCCGTTACATAAAGAAAAATATGAACTTGTCATGAAAAAAGAAGATTTAAGCAAACCTGGTTTTCAGGCTGTTCTTGAAATAATCAAATCTGAAGATTTCAGGACTGAGCTGGAAGGTATAGGCGGATATGATTTATCGGAGCTTGGTAAGATAGTAGCGGAAACATAATAGGAAACTGATAAAGGAGAAATGATTTTATATCATTTCTCCTTTATCAGTATAAGAAAGTCTTCTTTTAACTGTATTTTCCAGGGAAGAGGAAGATCTTTTAAATCATCCCACTCTTCTTTTGAGATATCCCATAGAAGGTTGTAATCGGTAGATGTTTTTGGCTTGTTATTTAGTGAAAGATATACAAACCTTCTGAAGGGGGTTTCGCTGGTATGTGATGGCCAGGCGTTGTAGATGTTTTCTCCATCATCAGAGGCAAGCTGTATGTAGTGGGCTCTTATTCCTGCGTGAGTAACTGAAGGATCTATTTCCTTTGAAGTTTCAATTTTGCAGTTCCAGTCAGGTGCTTCAATCATATTATTCGAAAGTATATTGACTTTTGATATATTTTTGCACCCGGTGACTACTGCAGAAGCAACTGAAGATGGATTTGTAAATAGCTCCTCCTTATTCCCTTCAGAAACAATATAACCCTTGGATATTACTGCAAGATTTTCACATAAGGTATAGGCCTCTTCCATGTTATGAGTGACAAATATTGTTATGCCCTTATATTTGGAGAGGGTTTCAGTCATATTTTTCAGCATAACACTCCTCAGATGATTATCTAAGGCCGAAAAAGGTTCGTCTAAAAGCAGTACTTCAGGGTTTACGGCTAAGGCTCTTGCTAATGCTGTACGCTGCTGCTGTCCCCCTGACAATTGGTGAGGGTAGTTCTTTTTCAACGAGCATATACCCATCATTTCCAGATAATAGCTTACTATCTTATCTTTTTCGGCTGAAGGATAACCTTTAAGGGCGTAACCAACATTTTGTTCAACTGTCATATGGGGAAATAATGCATAATTTTGGAAAAGAAAACCAATTTTCCTTTCCTGGATAGGAAGGCTGATTCCTTTTTCAGAATCAAAAAGAACTCTGTTATTGAGAACTATTCGTCCCCTGTCAGGTTTAACAAGACCTGCTATACATTTTAAAGTCATGCTTTTTCCACAGCCGGACTCTCCGAGAAGCCCCAATGTATTTTCTTTTGTTTTAAAGTGTACATTAAGAGTGAAGCCAGGCAGGTTCTTTTTTATATCTACTAATAGTTCCATGGACCTCAACCTCCTTTAGACCCTTTAATGTTTCCTCTGGCTGTCCAGTAATTGCTTAATATAATCACTGTAAGAGACAGTATGAATATGATTAAAACCCATAGGAAGGCTTGATTATAGTCGCCTCCCTCCACAGCAAAGAATATTGCTATTGGAATGGTTTGGGTTTTACCCGGGATATTTCCTGCCATCATTAATGTAGCCCCAAACTCTCCTATAGCTCTTGTAAAGGAAAGTACCGTACCGGCAGCTACTCCTGGCCAGGCCAATGGAATTGAGATTGTCCAGAAGATCCTGGTTTCTGATACACCCAGAGTTCTGGCTGCATTTAACAAGTTGGAATCAATTTGTTCAAATGCTCCTTTTGCGGTTTTATACATCAGGGGAAAAGCTACCACTGATGCAGCTATTACTGTAGCCGGCCAGGAAAATATAATGGTTATTCCTATGGAATAAAGAAGTCTGCCTACAGGACCATGTTTCCCGAATATTATAAGAAGAAAGAAACCTAAAACGGTAGGAGGCAATACCATGGGGATTATAAAAATGGCATCCAGAATACTGCTGAATCTTCCTTTCTTTACTGTCATAAACCAGGCTGCTGCAATTCCAAGAAAAAAAGTTATAAAAGTAGCTGTAAAAGCTGTTTTTGCAGAAATCCACAGTGGAGTCAGATCAAAATCCAATATTATTACCTCCGTTTCCTAAATATTATTTTGGCATAAAAGTGAAACCGTATTTTTCAAAGACTGTCTTTGAATTTTGTCCGGATAAGTAAGTTAAAAACTCTTTTGCTGCATCAGCATTCTTGCTTCCCTTTAATACCGCTGCAGGATATAGAACAGGTGAATAGGAATCAGCAGGAGCAGAAGCAATTATTTTAACCTTGGATGATGCTTTAGCATCTGTTTCATAAACTACTCCGGCATCAACATTGCCGCTTTCCACCCAGGTAAGCACTTCCTTGACATCTTTCCCATAAACTGCTTTTGATTTAACAGTATCAAGAATAGATAGTTTTGTAAATATTTGTTCTGCGTATTGACCTGCAGGTACGCTTTTAGGTTCACCTAAAGCTATTTTCTTTACTGAAGCATCAGCAAGACTTTTGAAATCATTAATTGTTAAAGTGCTGTCTTTTGGAACAACAAGTACAACTTTGTTTGAAAGTAAATTAACACAAGTATCTTCTGAAACAAGACCTTTGCTTTTTAATGCATCCATTTGTTTTGAAGCTGCTGATATAAACAAGTCAGCTTCTGCACCCTGTTCAATCTGCTGCTGAAGAGTTCCTGAAGCACCAAAATTGTATGTAATAGTTACATTAGAATGATCCTTTGTGTACAATGTTTTGATTTCTTCCATTGAATCTTTCAAACTTGCAGCTGCCGATACTGTAATAGTTACTGGCTTTGTGTCAGTTTTAGCTGCGGAGCATCCGCTGAGTGCTGCTAAAGATACTGCGGTAACAACAGTTAAAATGATTTTTTTGATATTTTTCATAGAATATTCCCCCTTTTAAGAAAAAAATACGTGTTGGTACAAACATGAATAATTTAGTGCAATTTGTATTGTTTTGTCGTTTTTTGCGCCGTTTTGTTTATTATAGGATGGAGAGGTTAATAATACAATATTTTTAAAGAAAAATTTAAAAAATTATTCATGTCTTCATAATAAACGTTTACATTTTTGTATATTATTATAATAACAAGGATATTATTATCAAAATATTAAATTTGAGAAATTGCATTATTTGAGTTTTTTCATGTTTAGGTAAAGATAAAATATCGAAAGTTGAATTCGTTGAAAATTCATTGTTGATGTTATCTTTATATTTAACAAATTAGAGCTGATGGTGTACAATTATATTGTAGTATATTGAAATTTAAGAATATAAAGGAATAAAGGGGGGTATTTATGCAAATTTTTTTAAAAATTATACTTTCAGCTTTAATAGTCGCTGTTGCAATTTTTATGATTGGCGCAATTTATTTGACAAAGGGAATGAAGGCAGGAAAAGAACTGGTAATCAATAAAGTGAATCTGGGGGATCTTAGTGACGGGAGATACCGGGGGTCATATACCTCAGGCAGATGGAGCAATGAACTGGAGATAACTGTGAAGGACCATAAAATTGTCACCATAACTTCAATTAAGGATGTGGCTTTCATTCCCCCTGAATTTAAAGAAAATTTGTTTGATTCTGTTATCCAGAAGCAGAATACCGATGTAGATGTGGTTTCAGGAGCTACCGTAACAACAAAAGCATACCTTAAGTCCATAGAGAATGCATTGAATAAATAATGGGCAATTTGCATACAAATTTGGGAAAAGGCTTAGGTTATAAGCCTTTTTTGTTTACCATAAAATGATAAAATAGTATAATCAAATTGAAAATATAACGATAAAAGGAGAAATCAATGTTTGAAATATCATTTCCAATAAACCATTCTGATATAGATCAGGTACTTGAAAAGCTAGGGGATATGGGCTTGAATTCTACTTACTATGAACCTCCATTCCAGGTTACAGTTGATGATAACGGATATGGATTTTTTGAGAAAGAAAATGAAATTATAAATTTAAAGGTGTATCCTGAAAGTGAAAGTAAAGATGAATGTATGGATATAATAGAGAATATAAGAGTTGCTCTGAATATTAAAAGTGAAATCAATTTATCTGAAATAATTACGGAGGATTGGCAGCAGCCTTTTGAACCTGTAGATCTGAAAAATGGATGGGTTATAGCAGAGCCCTCTTATGATGCAGGTTTAATGAAAAAAATAAACTTTGAGCCTCAGGGATCATTTGGAACAGGACTACATGAGACAACTCAAGATATGCTGAGGTACATTCTTGATTTTAATTTCTCAGGGAAAAGGGTTCTGGATCTGGGAGCTGGCTCAGGAATACTGGGAATTGCAGCTGCCCTTAAAAATGCAGATGAGGTTACAGCTTTAGATATAAGGGATGTAACGGAAGAGGTTCTGCATAATGCTTCCCTGAATAATTTATCAAACCTTCATGTACTAATAAAAGATGTAACATCTGAAAAGCTGAAAGTCACCAATTCTTATGATGTTGTTTTTATAAATATCGGAGGTGACGAAACTATCGCATCTATGAATCTCATTAACTCTGTAATTGCGGAAGGAGGAATTCTTCTGGTTTCAGGATTGGTTGAATGGAGCAGCGGTAAAATATATGAAACGCTTAAATCGCAAGGATACAGCATTGTGAAAAGCACTAAGACAAATGAGTGGGTAACATTATTTTTGGAAAAATCACTTTAATCATTTAAAAAAAGAAGGGGTGGCTATGCAGGAAATAAACAGCAGGCAAGTGCTGGATTTGTTAAAGGAGCATAAAGAATATTTCCATAAGGGAGAAACCAGAAATGTGGATTTCAGACTAAGGCAGCTGCGAAAGCTTAAGGAAGCAATAAAGAAGAATGAGCAACTGGTTTTAGCTGCGTTGAAAAAAGATCTGAGGAAGTCGCAATTTGAAGCCTACTCTACAGAAATAGGTTTTTTATATGAAAGCATAAATCATTTTTGCAGAAATTTAAGAAAGTGGGCAAAGATAAAAAAAGTGAAAACTCCATTGATAAATTTCGGAGCTAAGAGTTATATTTACCCTGAACCATATGGAACTGTTCTTATAATAGGCCCTTTCAACTATCCTTTTCAGCTTATATTTGAACCTTTGATAGGTGCCATAGCTGCTGGAAATTGTGCAGTTATTAAGCCTTCAGAATTTGCACCGTCAGTTGCTGAGTCAGCTGAAAGAATTATTCGGGAGACCTTTCATGAGGAATACGTGAGGATACTGAAGGGAGGAGTTGAAACGATAACTTCCCTTATTAATTCCCCTTTTGACTATATATTTTTCTCAGGAAGCGCACCTGTGGGGAAAATAATAATGGAAGCTGCGGCAAAGAATCTTGTGCCGGTGACCCTGGAGCTAGGAGGGAAAAGCCCTTGTATTGTTGATAAGGAGGCTAATATAGATATTGCAGCTCAAAGAATAGCATGGGGAAAATTCATGAATGCAGGACAGACATGCGTTGCGCCAGATTATGTTTTGGTTCATAACAGTATAAAAGATAAATTAATTCATAAGTTGGTTGAGAAAATAGAAACCTTTTATGGAAAGAATCAGGAAAATAGCGAGGACTTTGGACGAATTATAAATGAAAGCCAGTTTGATATGCTTAAAGGACTTATTGACGAAGATAAAGTGATTTACGGCGGCGGGACGAATAAAGAGAAACTGTTTATTCAACCTACAATAATGACAGGTTTGAATTGGGAACACAGGGTTATGAATGATGAAATATTCGGGCCTATACTGCCGGTGCTGGAATATGCAGATATTAAGGAAGTTGTTGAGAGTATTAACAGCCGGCCAAAACCACTTGCTCTTTATCTCTTCACTGAAAACAGAAAAATACAGAAGGAAATTGTAGAGGAAGTTTCATATGGAGGAGGATGTATAAACGACACTATGACACATCTTGTTAATCCCCAGCTGCCCTTTGGAGGGGTAGGGAGTTCCGGGATGGGCTCTTATCATGGTGAAAAAAGCTTTAATACTTTTACTCATATGAAAAGTATTCTTGAAAAGAATGTTAAATTTGACATAAGCCTAATATTTCCCCCTTATACTGAAAATAAGGTGAAAGTTTTAAAAAAGATTATGAAGTGATTATTACAGAGTCAGCAAAATAAAGCTGGCTCTTACAGTAATGACAATTAAAAGTTTTTGGAATATGTCACATGGGCAAACCAATGTAGTATAATTAAATCAGGAATAATACTTGCAGGGGGATGGTAACTTGAATTTTATAGAGAAAAATATTACAAGCAATACATTTAAAAAGTTTATGGCATTATTGCTTTTAGGATTAATAATGTTTTTTATGAAAGACTTTATGTCTTTAATATTTCTTACACTTATAGAGACAATTGTGGTATTGGATATATCAAAAGTCATTTATAAGAAATTAGGATTTAAAAAGATAGTCAGCAAGAAAATTACAAATATTATTTCCTATCTATTGCTCCTTTTGGCAATTGCAATATTTCTGCTGTTTTTTATTCCAGATATAATCAAACAGGTGAATTTAGTTATAATGCAGCTCAAGGAATTTGATATCTCAAATGTAACTTCAATCTTTGAAAAATATAGCATAGACATAAATCAGGAGGCCATTATGAAAGGAGTTTCCGGTCTCAATGGCATTACTATAACAGCAGTTAATTATGTCAGGGCTATCGGATTAAATATAGGATTATCATTTTTGTTATCTTTTATGTACATAATCGAAGAAGATAGGCTCAGGAGTTTTTTCAGAAGATTTGAAAAAGGGAGATCTGCTTTTGTGTACACCTATTATAAGAGCCTTGCGGAAAAATTCATGAAATCTTTTGTTGTGGTAATTGAAATGCAATTGGTGATTTCTTTTATCAATGCAGTATTATCCAGCATAGTTTTAAATATTTTAGGATTTTCAAACGTATTTATACTTGGCCTGATGATGTTTATTCTAGGTCTGATACCAGTGCTGGGTGTTATAGTATCATTTATTCCATTAGGAATATTTGCATTTCAGATTGGCGGTGTTGCAAAGATTGTTCAAGTGCTGGTTATGATTGTGGCACTTCATATGCTTGAAAGCTACGTGTTAAATCCTAAAATTATGTCTGCAGCAGTAAAACTTCCTATGTTTATCACTTTTTCAGTATTGATTTTAGCAGAACATTTAATCGGTCCATGGGGAATGATAATCGGAATCCCGCTGTTTATTTTTATTACTGAGCTAATAAGCGAGGATAACAGGGAAATCAACATAAAATAGAAGCTTTTATAATGTAGATATATTTTATTTAAAGAGAGAGGAACTGAAAAATAAAGCTTTTCAGTTCCCTTTTTAATTTTTCAGAGGACGGGTAACAAGTTTTTATCAAATTTTTCCGAAAAAGCTTGTGCATTTGAAAGAATTGAAATAAGGTATTAAATGTCCAGAAATTTTGATTATAAAAGTGCCTATGCTATAATTGAAGTACATAGTATTAGTAAAATTTGGCGGGAATTAATTGTAATGCACAGGAGAAAATAAAATAATAAGAATAAAATTAAGGAGGAAGTGTATGGGAATAAAACAAACAATTTTAAGCTTCATGAAGGAACAGGCCTACAAGCCAATGGATCTTCAGGAATTAAGTGAAGTTTTCGATATAAGAAGAGATGAATACAAGGCATTTAAAAAATGTATCAAGACTATGGAAAGAGAGGGTCTGATAATCAGAAACAAAAAAGACAAATTTGGTGTTCCTGAAAGAATGGGATTAGTAACAGGAAAGCTTCAGGTTCACCAAAAGGGATTCGGATTTCTTATTCCTGATGAAGAGGGACGACAGGATGTATTTATACCATCTTCTAATATGAATGGAGCATTAAACGGAGATAAGGTAATAGCAAAGATACTCAGGGAAGATGTGGGGGCTAAGAAATGTGAAGGGGAAATTGTTGAAGTTGTAGAAAGGGCAAACAGAAGTTTTGTCGGAGTATATGAGGATTCGAAAAGCTTTGGATTTGTAGTGCCTGAAGATAAGAGGATACAGAATGACGTATTCGTATCCAAGAAGGATAACCTTGATGCTAAAACCGGTGATTTAGTAATAGTTGAAATAACAAAATGGGCAGATCAGAGAAGAAATCCGGAAGGGAAAATAACTGAGATTTTAGGTAAAAAGGGTGAGAAAGGCCTTGATATACTTACTATCATCAAAAAGTACGGACTTCCTGAAGAGTTTCCGGATAAAGTTCTTAAGTATGCAGAAGACATGGATGTTGAAATTACAGATAAAGACACTGCAGGCAGAAAGGATTTAAGAAATGTTAAAATGGTGACCATAGATGGAGAAGATGCAAAGGATTTGGATGATGCAGTCTCTATAGAAAAACTTCCTGACGGAACGTATAAATTAGGAGTTCATATAGCGGATGTTACAAATTATGTCAAAGAAAAAAATCCTCTGGATAAAGAGGCCTTGAAAAGGGCAACTTCAGTTTATCTTATTGACAGAGTTATACCTATGCTTCCTAAAAAATTGTCAAATGGCATATGCTCATTAAATCCAAAGGTTGATAGACTGGCACTAAGTTGTAATATGATTATTAATTCAGAAGGTAAGGTTTTGGATCACGAAATATATGAATCTGTCATCAAAACAACTGAAAGAATGACTTATACAGATGTTACCAAAATCCTCAGAGATGGAGACAAGGAACTGACAGAGAAATATGCAAATCTCATTGAAGATTTCAAAACAATGGAGGAGCTTTGTAATATACTTCATAAAAAAAGAATGAAAAGGGGAGCTATAGACTTTGATTTTGAGGAGTCAAAGATAATTCTTGATGAAAAAGGAAAACCTATTGAAGTTAAGCCTTATGAAAGAGAAATAGCAAACAGGATAATTGAAGAATTTATGCTTGTAGCTAACGAAACTGTTGCAGAACATATGTTCTGGACTAAGCTTCCGTTTGTTTATAGAATACATGAGGATCCGGATCCGGAAAAACTTGATAAATTCAAGGAATTCCTGTATAACCTCGGACATCCGGTAAGATGGCCTCATGAAATACATCCAAGAGTTCTTCAGGAAGTTCTTGAGGATTTCAAGGACAAAAAGGAAGAAACTGTAGTAAGCACATTGCTGCTTCGTTCCATGATGCAGGCAAGATATTCCCCTGACTGCTCAGGACACTTCGGCCTGGCTGCCCAGTACTACTGCCATTTCACATCGCCTATAAGAAGATATCCGGATTTGCAGATCCACAGAATAATTAAAGAACACTTAAATGGCCACATTGATGAGAAGAGAGCAATTAAACTTATGACTATAGTGGACTATGCTTCAAAACAATCTTCAGAAATGGAAAGAGTGGCTCAGGAGGCTGAACGTGAGGTTGATGATCTGAAGAAAGCTGAATATATGAAGGAGAGAATTGGAGAAGAATTCGAAGGAATAATCTCTTCAGTAACCGGATTCGGAATTTTCGTAGAGCTTCCTAACACTATAGAGGGGTTAGTACACATAAGTGATCTGGATGATGATTATTATGTATATGATGAAGACCATCTGTGTTTAATAGGTGAAAGAACTAAAAAGATATACAGACTTGGCGATGCAGTTAAGATAAGGTGTGAAAAGGTAGATATACCAAACAGGGAAATTTTCTTCAAGCTTATTTCAGAAGAGGAGCATGAAGAAGAGGAGATAAAAATAGAATCAATAGATAAGAAAGGTCTCGAAGCTTATATAGACACTAATGAGGAAAGCAAAAGCGAAGAGGAAATTTTTTAAAAGTACACAGGTTGCAGTTTAAAATCTGCATGCAAATGGCTTGTGAAGGGTTCGCTAAATCCCTTGTATTCCTTGGGAATTACGGAACTTTCATAAGCCTTTCGTATTGTTATGAAGCAAGATATATATTATAATGAGTTATAATAAAATTTTAATAGGCCAAGCAGGTGAAATAATATGGTAAGAAAAAATAATGACAATAAAACTTTAGCAGAAAACAGAAAAGCACGACATGATTATTTTATAGAAGAAGCCATGGAGGCTGGAATAGAATTAGTAGGAACAGAAGTTAAATCCATAAGAGCGGGAAAATGCAATCTTAAGGACGCTTATGCAGATATAGACAACGGAGAAGTATTTATAAAGAATATGCACATCAGTTCATATGAACAGGGGAATATATTCAATGTTGATCCTTTGAGAAACAGAAAACTCCTTCTTCACAAGGATGAGATAAGAAGGCTTATAGGACTTATACAACAGGAGGGTCTTACACTTGTACCACTTTCTTTGTATCTTAAGAAAGGCAGAGTGAAAGTAAACCTTGCTGTCTGCAGAGGTAAGAAAAACTACGACAAGAGGGATTCAATGCTTGAAAAAGCTCATAAGAGAGATGTTGAAAGAGCATTAAAAGAAAGAAGCAGATATTAAGGGGGACGGACTATGCCATTCATTAATTCAAGAGTAACTGTGAAATTATCAGATGAAAAAGAAGAATCCATTAAAAGCAGACTAGGCAAAGCTATTGAACTTATTCCGGGAAAAAGTGAAGAATGGCTTATGCTGGGTTTTGAAGACAATTATAAACTGTATTTTAAAGGAGAGGCCCTTGAAAAAGGTGCTTTTATAGATGTGAAGATATTTGGAAAAGCTTCCAAAGAAGCATATAATAATCTGACTGCTGCAATATGTGAGATATTCACTGATGAGTTAGGTATCTCTGGAGACAAAATCTATGTTAAATATGAAGAAGTTGATAACTGGGGATGGAACGGAGTCAATTTTTAAAATATGGTGACCTCTGACAACTTGTTATTAAAGTGGAATCGCTGGAAACAGAAATCTGTTGAAGTATGTCCACTAAGGATGTAATATAATAAATGCAGCAAGGAATAATAAATCCTTGACAAAAGTAAACATATGTTCTATAATTAAATCTTAGAGAGTCAAAATTTAATATGCAAATTGCGTTAAAAACTTAATTACCTAACATGGGGGCGTTATGGCTTCGACGGGGGTAAGATGGGTTTGATAAGCGAGCCGGGGGAAGCATAGGCCCACGTAATCAACTATGCGCTAAAGATAAACGCAGAAGATAATTTTGCATTAGCTGCCTAGTTAGCAGCTCGTCAGCCTAGGCTTCCCGCAGTCTAGAATCTGGCGCCGATAGCGGGGACCCGAGCCTGCCAAAGCTTTGAGGCAGGAACGGAATTTATGAAGCTACTGAAGCAGGAAGTCTGTCCATAGACGTCTTGTAGAGGGAATGTTAAACTATGGACTGCGCTCGGAGAAAGTCAGGCTGGTCTGCTTTCGGACAGGGGTTCGATTCGTAAGATGAGTCGCCTTAAGAAGAGATTCTTAAGTGATAACCTGGCTTTATCGGTGAACCCGTAACAGAGAATGCTGACGGCAATACCGAGAGGTATGTAGAGAAATCTAACAGCCTTGTATCGACTTATAGGTTCCTAAAGCAAATGCTAAGGAATACTAGGATAGAAGTTTCAAAACCAAATTATGGCTTCTATAATACGCCAGGGGACTTAAAGTGACAAGCTTTAATGTTCAAGATATAGTCAGTGCCTTTAGAAATAAGGGAAGTGCACGACCCCTCGCCTCCACCAATGAAACCCTCGACGGATGCCGAGGGTTTTTCCCTTTTACTTGATTTCGATGAATCTTTTATAAAAATTTGTTTTTCTTTCAAATAAATCCTCTGAATATCTTCCGTTTCTGGGAGTAAGGTTTTTATATTCATTAATTATCATTAAGGCCCTCTCTTTTTTATTATGTATAACTAAATAAGGAACAATGAGTTTAAGTAATGCTATTGCATCATTGTGCTTAACAATATATGAAAAGGAATTTTTATGTCTGCTTGTATTGTAATTCTTCTTTCCTTTAATAATACCGACAGAAGTCTTGTCTTTAATCCATTCTAATAATTCTAAAGATGTTGAAGCTATTGAAATACATGGGGAAGGAAGTTGATTTTCGTGAAATTTAATCAGCATTATACTGCCTTCACCATCAATAATTCCGGCTATATATGCCTTTTCTTCACCAGTCATAGGAAATCCTCCAAGTACAAAATAATTTCTATTGTTAAGGCTATATAATATTATTGCTTTTTGTATATAAATTTATGTAATTATAATTTTTTATTGATTTTATGGTAAAGATGGACTGCCTAAAATTATTGAGAATAAGGCTGTTGTTATTGGATTGATTTACAGATTATTTCTTGAAGGTAAAAATTCGATCCTATATCAATTAATGTAAAGAAAAAATAAAATAACTAATAAATTGATTGGGATATAATATAGTGGACACCTTGAGTCGGACTAAGTAAAATATTATTTAACTGGGAAAGTGTGTGGACGTTAATGGTTAAGGCTGTTGAAAAATAGCTGGAATAAAGTGAAAAGAGTTATCTAACTAATAAATTTTATCAGCAATGGAGAGGAATTATGGAAAACTATACTGAATTTATCACTGAAGCATGGAAAAATTTTATTTCTACTGGAAAAATAGATTCAGATATCAGAAGTGAAATTGCAGACTCATGGATAAGATGTAAGAGCTATGGTGTTGATCCTTATAATGGAAAAGGAAGCATTAAACATTCTGATATAGATGAACTGATCAATAAAAACAGTGAACTCATTTCTGTGGCAAGACCAGTTATGGAAAGCATTTATAGTCTGGTTTCTGGATCCGGATTTGCCTTGTTGCTGGCAGATAAGGATGGATATATTATTGATGTGATAGGCGATAAAGATATAATGAAGAAAGCTGAAGAACTAAATTTTCTAAAAGGTCAACTATGGGCAGAAAAGGTAGTTGGAACCAATGCTATAGGAACCGCGTTACATCTTAATAAACCAATTCAAACTATAGGGGCGGAACATTATGGAATGAATCAACATTCATGGACTTGTTCAGCGGCGCCTATCTATGATGAAGATGATAATTTAATTGGATGTATAAATATGTCGGGGAATTATTATAATGCTCACTCTCATACATTGGGAATAGTAACTGCAGCAGCTCAGTCAATACAAAAACAAATGGCGCTGGCTATTTCATATGAATTACTTAATGTAACTTTTGATTCTATATCAGAAGGTATGATTGTTATGAATGAATATATGAAAATAAAAAGGATAAATGGAAGAGCATTAAGAATTTTAAACATATCCTTAGAAGAAGCAATGAATATGGAAATTAATCAAGTATTAAATGGTATTGATTTTCAAAAACTTCTTAAACAAAAAAACAAATTTTTAAATAACCTGGAATGGGATTTTTCCATAAATAATGACATAATAAAATGTGTTTTAAATATATTGCCATTAAATAAAAGCGGCAGAAACAGCGGAATGGTAATAACTTTCACGGAAGTTAAAACGGTACATAAACTGGTAAATAAATTTGCAGGGTATAAAGCTCAATATGAATTTAAAGATATTATAACAAATAACTTTGAAATGAAAAATATAGTAAGGTTTGCTAAAAAGGCTGCAAAAAGTGATTGTAATATATTGATTCAGGGAGAAAGCGGCACGGGTAAAGAATTAATTGCACAATCAATACATAATTATAGTGATCGTGCAAGAGGTCCTTTTGTTGCTGTGAACTGTGCATCAATTCCTAGTGAATTGGTTGAAAGTGAATTATTTGGATATGAGAAAGGTGCCTTTACAGGAGCCTCAAAAGAAGGACATCCTGGTAAATTTGAATTAGCAGATGGAGGAACAATTTTCCTTGATGAGATAGGAGAATTGCCTTTAGATATTCAAAGTAAGCTTCTTAGAGTCCTGGATAACGGTAAGATTGTAAGGGTTGGAGGAACCTATGAGAAACAATTGGATGTCAGGGTTATTGGTGCTACTAACAAGATATTGAAAAATGAAATAGGCAGGAAAAATTTTAGGGAAGATTTATATTATAGATTAAGTGTAATGGAGATAAAAACAATTCCCCTTCGAGAAAGAAAAGAAGATATAGATATACTTGTGAAAGATTTTGTTCAAAAGTTGAATATAAAAAATAGAAATAAAATTATAAGTGTAAAACAGTCATATATTGATGAATTAAAAAAACATGATTGGTGTGGAAACATAAGAGAACTTAGAAATGTTGTTGAAAGAGATTATTACCTAAGTGAAGATGAAAATATGAATATAAATAGTTTCCATTATGATAATGAAGAAGAAAGTATTGATAGGCAGGAATCTAACATAGAAGAAATAAAAATAGTACCTCTCGATGATTTGGAAGAGAAGGCAATAAGAGATGCTGTAAAAAAATGTGATGGAAATCTGCAACTGGCAGCAAAGTTATTAAATATAGGAAGAGCAACATTATATAGAAAGATAAAAAAATATGAGATTAATGTATCAAATTGAGAATAATAAATAGATGTGTATCAAAATGAGAACAAAATTGTATCGTTTTGATACATTTTTTTCTTTGAATTCTAATTTATCATAGTCATATTTTTATTTCAAAAGAGGGAGAAGTTATAGGGGAACTTTACTGAAACTTAACTTATACTTGTTTAAAAATCGCGGCACCTGGTGATTTTCCAGCATGTATAAGTTGATAGCTGAAGGTGGTCCCCTATAGTGATATAAACAGATTAAAGAAAAAAATATAATTTTATAATAGTATCTGCTGTTTTGGTATTAATATTGCTGTATATAGTGTATGTGAATTAATTAACAATATACTTAAGGGGGATTTTTAATATGAAAGCAGCACTATGGTATGATAAGAAAGATGTCAGGGTAGAAGAAATTGAAGAACCAAAAGTAACAAGCGATGGTGTAAAAATTAAAGTAAAATGGTGTGGAATATGTGGATCAGATTTACATGAGTATTTAGGAGGACCTATATTTATACCCGTAGGGCAGCCCCATCCATTAAGCGGAACGACTGCTCCTGTAGTCTTAGGTCATGAATTTTCAGGAGAAGTTGTAGAAGTTGGCAGGGATGTAACCGGTTTTAAAGCTGGAGACAGAGTAATAGTTGAACCTATAGTTGCATGCGGAAAATGTCCGGCATGTTTGGAAGGAAAGTATAATTTATGCTCATCTTTAGGATTTCATGGACTTTGCGGAAGTGGCGGAGGATTTGCTGAATATACAGTATTCCCGCAAAAATTTGTACATAAGATACCGGATGGAATGTCTTATGAGCAAGCAGCTTTAGTTGAACCAATGGCGGTAGCATTACATTCAATCAGAATAGGTAACTTCAGAACAGGAGACACTGCATTAGTTTTAGGCTCCGGACCAATAGGACTGGCAACTATAGAGTGTTTAAAAGCAGCCGGTGCAAAATTAGTAATAGTATTACAAAGAAAATCAGTAAGGCAGGAATACGCTAAAAGATCAGGAGCAAACGTAGTATTGGATCCTAATGAAGTAAATATAGTAGAAGAAGTTAAAAAGCTCACAAATGGATTAGGTGTTGATGTGGCTTTTGAAACAACAGGAGCTCAGATAGGTTTTGATATAGGTATCGACAGCTTAAAATATGAAGGAACTTTGGTTGTAACAAGTATATGGGAAAATGAGGTTAAATTTAACCCTAATTCATTAGTATTTACTGAAAAGAAAATTGTTGGAACCTTAGCATACAGACATGAATTCCCGGCAACTATTGCTCAAATGAATGATGGAAGAATAAAAGCAGAAGGATATGTGACAAAGAAAATACTTCTGGATGATATAGTAGAAGAAGGCTTTGGGGCATTAACAGGTCCTGAAAAGAAAAAGCATGTTAAGATATTGGTAACACCAGATAAAGATCTTTTATAAAATCAGTTTACACAAAATTATTTACAGAGCTTATAAATTAGGGAGTATCGCCAATTACTTTTTAGTAGTAATCGATGCTCCTTGTTTTATTAATAAATTTAGTCCTCAGGTTTTTCCCTATGTATTACATTGGATTTGAATATAAGGGTTTATTGATTTGCCATTTACCTATATAATAGGCTTATATTATAATTAATGTTCTTAAGGGGGAGAAATGAAACTTGAAACTTGCTTTTTAAAACTAGAAAACATTTCTAAAATGGTATTCTTGATATTATTCGGAATATTTTTAACAATACTTTCTATTGTAAGTTTTTTATTTACAACATACTATGGCTTAGATTATGCTGAGCATCCTTTATATGAAAAGGATAATTTTATTTTTTTACTTATAATATTTATTTTGGTTATTTTAGCTTTATTTTTATTTGATAAGTATTATGGAATTGAAAAAATAAATACTCGTATATTACTTTTTGCATTGATGGTTTACACTTTGGTTTTAGGGGTTTTATGGGTCTTTATTTCTTCTAGTGTTCCTAATGCAGATCAGAACACTGTATCAGTAATAGCAGACCAGTTCTGCGATAACAACTTTACTGCTTTGAAATATGGAGGATACCTGTTTATTTATCCCTTTCAGTTAGGAATGGTAGCACTTCTGGAACTTATATACAGAATTGCGGGAAAGGATTCATTTCTGCTTTTTCAATTTATAAATACTGTATTTTTATGTGTATCATTCTACGCTATTTATAGAATCACTGCTATTTCCTTTAAAAAGGATAAAATCATAAATATATTTTTGATTTTGTTGTTTGGCTGTTTTCAGCTGATTATGTTTTGTACCTTTGTGTATGGTAATATAATGAGCTTGATGTTATCCGTTATCTCAGTATGGATGCAGCTTAAGTATTTTGAGAATAATAAAATCAGATATTTTATTATATCAGCAATAAGTATTGCATTTGCCATAGTTATAAAAAGTAATAGCACGATTATTTTATTTGCTATTATAATTATGTTTCTATTAAATTTTCTTAAAAACAGGAAACTAATGCAGTTGGTTTTACCTGTAGTTCTGGTATTAATCAGCGTAATACCGGGAATATTACTTAATACATTTTATGAGAAGCGTTCAGGTATGGAAATTAATGATGGGGCACCAAAGCTTTTATGGGTAGCAATGGGACTTCAGGAAAGTGAAAGGGCTCCGGGGTGGTATAACGGGTATTCCTACGAACCATATGTTGAAAATAAATTTGATAAAGAAAAAACAACAAATCAGGCTAAAGAAGCAATATACAGTTCTTTAAATAACTTTAAAAATAACCCTGTATATGCTGCAAGGTTTTTTTGTAAAAAATTTGTTTCCCAATGGAATGACCCAAGCTTTCAAGATTTTTGGATCAGCCGGAATCCTAATAAAGAATACTCTGAAACAACTAATAATATGTACTACGGTAAACTACATAATATATCCATTGGTTTTATGAATACATATCATTTTATCGTTATTTTTAGTGCCTTGTGCTTTGTTATGTTGGAATGGAAGCGAATTAGCACAAATCAGATATTTTTTGCTTTAATTGTATTCGGAGGATTTCTATTCCATATGGTATGGGAAGCAAAGGGGCAATATATTGTAACTTATTTTGTTATGATTATTCCGTACGCTGCAGCAGGAATTAATGCTATATTAGAACGTATTAAAAGTAAAAGAAAAAAGATAAATGACAGGCAGTAATTTGTACTCTGCCAAAGAAAACCTCGACGAAAATCGAGGTTTTAACAATCAATTATGTTTCCGACTGTTTTCTGGCTGCCTCTGGCACACAAGTTAAATGATAATCTTTCCATATATGCCACAAGGAGTTATTTGCACCCCTGGCAAATACATCAGTTTCACCGATGCGAAAAAGAATATAGAAGAGTGCAAGAAGAAAATTATAAATATATAAACCTGTATTTATTAAATTAATTTTAAAAATGTAAACATTTTATGTTGACAATAATAACTTAGGATGATATTATTAATTCATAAATTAAATAGTCAGGATTGTTACTGGTCATGCAGGCAAAACCTAAATTAAAATAAGCTTTTTATTTTAATTTGGGTTTTTTTTTAATTGAGTTTGATTCTGAGCATGTTTAGTATTACAATATAATTACAATGTATATTGTGCATTAATTTTTTTTGTGGTGGTGTGAGCTATGATAATTGAAAAAATACTAAACAACAATGCAGTAACCACTGTAGACAACGGTTTGAAGTTAGAAAAAGTCATTATGGGAAGAGGAATTGCCTTTAAGAAAAGAATTGGGGAACAAATTGATGAAGATAAAATTGAAAAAGTTTTTATCATAGAAAATCAAAATGAAAATGCAAAGTTCCAAATGTTAATTAATGAAATTCCAATGGAATATGTGACTCTTTCAGAAAAGATAATTACCTATGCTAAGAAAGAATTAGACTGCAAGTTAGATGATCATATATATGTGGCACTCACAGATCATTTAGCTTTTGCAATTAAAAGAAGCCTCTCAAATATCAACCTGGAGAATCCTTTGCTTTGGGAAGTACAAAGAATACATAAAAAGGAGTATAAAATAGGATTATGGGCTCTTGAGCTTATAGAAAAAGAATTGAATATAAAAATGCCGGAAGATGAAGCAGGCTTTATAGCATTGCATCTGATAAATGCATCAATAGGCGAAGAAATGATCAATACTATGAGCATAACTGAAATCGTTCAGCAAATACTAAATATAATAAAGTATTACTTTACTATAGAATTTAAGGAAAACGATATTTCCTATGACCGTTTGATAACTCATCTTAAGTATTTTGCCCAGAGAATTATAACCGATAAGCAAGTAATGGAAGATGAAACTCCAATTTTACAGATAGTTAAGGAAAGCTATCCTGATGTATACAAATGTGTACTTAAGATAAGGAGTTTTATTCAAAAAAATTATAATTATACAATAAACAATGGAGAAATTGTGTATATAAGTCTCCATATTCAAAGAGTAATCTCAAGTCTGAAAACGAAATAGTCAGGATTGTTACTGGTCAAGCAGGCAAAACCTAAACTGAGTGATTTTGTAATAATTACATCTTACAAACTTAATCAGTTTAGGTTTTTTATATTTATTAACTATATTTATTAAAATTTTAAGGGGGAGAAAAAATGGATTACAAGAAAGTTGCCAATGAAATCGTAAGATTGGTTGGTGGAGAAGAAAACATTGAAAGTGCAGCTCACTGCGCTACAAGACTTCGTCTGGTTTTAAAGGATGAAAAGAAAGCCGATGTTAAAGCATTGGAAAAAATGAATGAAGTAAAAGGTGTGTTT
>JBEHWK010000004.1:0-77205 GCA_040217795.1 Clostridiaceae bacterium | reverse complement strand
ATGAGATTATACGAAGTCTAGATGCAGTCCTAAAGAATAAAAAAGAGAATTTGTCGCCTGCCAGATTTTCCTCACATACGTTCGGAAAGGCAGATGCGAGAAAAAAATCGACGGCGCATAGTCGCCTTGGCGATTTTTTTACAAATCCTATAATAATATTCTCCTTCTTTCTATATAGTATTAATTAGTATACAGGGAGAATAATTAATATCGGTGGAGAATTTGTTTTAAAAGATAAGAGATATTAAAGAAATGCTAGAAATGACAAGATAATAGAGAATAATACGCTTAGATATATTTTATGCAAATTTACAAAATATATCTAAGGATTTATAATTTAACATACAATATGTAGCGTAAAATGATAATAATAGATGAGAAGGACACAATATCTAGTGAAGGAGATAATTATGAATGACTTAACTGATTTAATAAGGGTTGCTTTAGAAGTTATAGAAGGAGAGGAGAGCATATATTTTGAGGATAAACTCTCAAAAGCGTTGGGACGAATAATTACTGCATCAATGAGTGAAAAACAGAAAATAAAGGCACTGATCCAGGTACTTCTGGAATTAACCTCAGCAGCGGAGCCAGGGTGGCAAAAGGGTGCAGCTAAGTTGTATACCTATATGTTATACATGGAAGTTAAAGAAAACAGAGGATTAACTGAAGATGAAAACCCTTATGGAGATTTATATAAGTTTATAAAGGATCTTACAGATAAAGGACTGTATGGACAGTATATATTGGGAAATTATTCAGCTGAAGAGATTAATACATTAGAGAAGGAAATAAAACCGGAAAGAGATGGGCTATTTACATACGCAGGTATAAGCCTTCTTTCTAAAAGATATTTGATTCAGGATTATGACAGAAGGATACTGGAACTTCCTCAGCAGATGTTCATGGGAATGGCTATGCATTTAGCAATTCCTGAAAAGAAGGAAAACAGAATATATTGGGCTAAAAGATTTTATGATGTACTAAGTTCCCTGAAAGCAACAATGGCAACTCCTACAATGTCAAATGCAAGAAAGCCATTTTATCAATTAAGTTCATGTTTTATAGATACTGTTGGAGATTCTCTCAGAGGGATTTATAAATCACTGGATAACTTTGCCCAGGTTTCTAAGTTTGGAGGCGGAATGGGAATATATATGGGTAAAATAAGGGCGTTAGGCTCACCTATAAGAGGGTTCATGGGAGCATCCGGTGGAGTTATACCCTGGGTTAAGCTTTTCAATGATACTGCCATAGCTGTAGATCAGCTTGGAGTAAGAAATGGAAGTGTTGCTATCTGGCTGGATGTCTGGCATAAAGATATACCGGAATTTTTGCAGATAAAAACTAATAACGGAGATGACAGAAAAAAGGCTCATGATATTTTCCCGGGAGTTTGCTATCCGGACTTGTTCTGGAGGCTGGCGGAAGAAAATATAGACTCTGATTGGCACATGATGTGTCCTCATGAAATAAAAAATGTAAAAGGGTATTCACTGGAAGATTACTACGGCGAAGAATGGGAGAAGAGGTACAGGGATTGCGTTGAGGATGAGAGAATAGAGAAGAGAGTAATGAGTGTTAAGGAAATAGTCAGACTGATTATTAAAAGTGCAGCTGAGACGGGATCACCTTTTGCTTTTTACAGGGATGCAGCGAACAGAATGAATCCCAACAAACACAAAGGGATGATATACTCTTCAAATCTTTGCACTGAAATTATGCAGAATATGAGCCCACTGGATTTTATCAAGGAAGAAGCAGTTGATGAATGTGGAGAGCAGGTAATTATCGAAAAAACAAAACCAGGAGACTTCGTTGTGTGCAATTTATCTTCTTTAGTTTTGGGAAATATAAATATACTGGATAATCAAGAGCTGGAATACGTTGTTGAAACACAGGTTAGAGCTATGGATAATGTTATTGATTTGAACTATTATTCAGTGCCTTTTGCTGAACTGACAAACAAGAAGTATAGAGCTGTGGGACTAGGTACTTCCGGATATCATCATATGCTGGCAAATAATAAAATAGGATGGACTTCGGATGAAAATCAGGAATTTACAGACAAAGTATATGAGAATATCAGTTACTATGCTATAAAAGCAAGTATGAAGATATCTGAGGAAAAAGGAGCATATCCTGAATTTGAGGGATCAGATTGGAAAAACGGCGATTATTTTGATTTAAGAGGATACACTTCTTCAAGATGGCAGGAGCTTAAGGAAAAAGTAAATGCAAATGGAATAAGAAATGGATATTTGATTGCCGTAGCGCCAAATGGATCTACAGCAACAATCGCAGGAACTTCAGAAGGAATAGATCCTGTTATGGCCAGATTCTGGCTGGAAGAGAAGAAGGGAAGCATAACACCTAAAATTGCTCCGGATTTATCAATGGATAATTACTGGTATTATATTTCAGCATATAATATAGATCAGCCATGGAACGTAAAAATGAATGGGATCAGACAAAGACATATAGACCAGGGACAGTCATTTAACCTATATATAACAACCAACTATACAATGAGGCAAATAATGAATCTATATATTGATGCATGCAAATGCGGAGTTAAGAGCATTTATTATGTGCGTTCCAAATCATTAACTATTGAAGAATGTGAAAGCTGCTCGGCTTAGGAGGAAGTATGAATAAATTAATTATAAAAAAACCATTATTTAATGAAAATGGGGATACAGAAATATCAAAAAAGAAAATCATCAATGGAAATACCACCAACTTAAATGATTTTAACAACATGAAATATACATGGGCTTCAGATTGGTACAGACAGGCTATGAATAATTTCTGGATTCCGGAAGAAATAAACTTATCTCAGGATCTAAAGGATTATCAACTGCTTACTGAAGAGGAACAAGAGGCGTATGATAAAATTCTTTCCTTTTTGATTTTTTTAGATTCAATACAAACAGCAAATTTAGCTAATATAAATAATTTTATAACTGCATCTGAAGTTAATTTATGCATGACTATACAAGCTTTTCAAGAGGCTTTGCATTCACAAAGCTATTCATATATTCTTGATTCAATCTGCTCTCCTGAAAAGAGGAATGAAATACTATATCAATGGAAAGAGGATAAAGTGCTTCTGGAAAGGAACAGGTTTATCGGAGATTTGTATAACAATTTTGTTGAAAAACCTACTCATAAAAATTTTTTGAAATCAATAATGGCTAACTATATACTAGAAGGAATTTATTTTTACTCAGGATTCATGTTTTTTTATAATCTTGAGAGAAATGGGAAAATGTCAGGGTCAGCCCAGGAAATAAGATATATAAACAGGGATGAAAATACTCATTTGTGGTTATTCAGGAATATAATAAAAGAACTTCAAAAAGAACAACCTCACTTATTTACTGAAGAAATGTCTGAGGAACTTAGGGAGATGTTGAAGATTGGAGTGGAGAATGAAATAGCATGGGGACATTATGTTATTGGGGATAATATCTCGGGAATAAATAATGTGATGATTGAGGAGTATATAAAGTACCTGGGGAACTTAAGGTCAATAGCATTAGGGTTCAAGCCTATATATGACGGGTACTTAGAAAATCCTGCCGAATGGGTGGATTTTTATGCAGATGCAAATAAAGTAAAAACAGATTTCTTCGAAGCAAAGTCTACAGCATATGCCAAAGTGGGAGCACTTATAGATGATCTTTAAATTCAAATAAAATAATTAAGGAGAACTTCTGAATTATTTTAAAGTTCTCCTTGAATTTATATTACATACTTTAAAATACAGAAATAATGGGCAAGGGTTCCAAGTAATATGAACACGTGGAAGATTTCATGAAATCCAAGGTATTTAAACTTTAATAACTTAGGTTTTATACCATAAATCAATCCTCCTGTGGTATATAGAACTCCGCCTAAAACCAGAAGAAGAACTCCGTTTAATGATATAGCACTGTAAAGGGGAACTATAGTGAAAACAGCTATCCACCCCATAAAAATGTAAATAAGAGTTGAAAGCCATCTGGGACAATTGAACCAGATCATTTTAAACAATATTCCCAGTATTGCAATTGCGATAATAATAGAAAAAAGTATCCAACCTTTAGTGCCATTTAATGCAATAAGGCAAAAAGGAGTGTAGGAACCTGCTATGAGTACAAATATCATAGAATGATCTAATTTTCTCAAAAAACTTATAACCTTATCTGATGCTACAACCATATGGTAAGTGGCAGAAGCGGAGTAGAGCAATATCATACTGACTCCAAAGATTACAATTGAAACAATTGATATAGCTGAAGAACCGGTAAGGATAACTTTTGCCAGCATGAATATCAACCCTAATAAAGATGCAATGGCACCAAACAGGTGAGTAAATCCGTTTATAGGTTCTCTGATGTGCTTTTCCATAAGTAACCTCCTTATAATGAGAAGTAGTTTTTAAAACTACGTTGTGAATTAATTATATTATGATACTCTAACTTGAATATGTCAATGATAAAATTTTATGTTTAGTAATATTTTTTATTTACATTTTTATAAGATATAGTTATTATTTCTATATAAACGCCATATAGAAATAATAATAGGCTGGTGAGCAGTATGAATAAAGAAGAAATTAAGCTTTTGTACAATGAACTGATTTTAGAAAATGTAATAGCATTAGAAGAAATACCTGAAATTGATTTGTACATGGATCAAGTTATACAATTGTTTGAGGCAAAGTATAGTAAAACCCTTCGTAAAGAAGAAGAGAAGGTTTTAACAAAAACCATGATAAATAACTATGTAAAGGATAAGTTAATAATGCCCATTAATAAAAAGAAATATTCAAAGGAGCATTTGATCTTGTTATCCTTAATTTACCAGTTTAAAGGCACGTTATCAATAAATGATATAAAAAATTCTCTGAAGCCTATAGTTAAGTCATTAACAGAGAAGGAAGAGTATCCTTTAAGAGAATTATACAAAAAGTATCTGGAAATATATAGTACTGATGTGGAAAGCTTTAATTTAGCTGTTGATAAATCCGTAGAATCCATTTGTACAGAGGATGAATCCTGTGGTTGCGAATATGAAGATAAGATACTACTTATTAGTTCACTCGTAAATATGAGCAATATGTATAGAAGATTAGCTGAAAGACTTGTAGATGACATTAGTTCCGACACAAATGAAGATTTGTGTAAAATATAAAATTATTATTTAAAGGCAGGGTAAAAGTGAAATTTATTCAAGTTTCATTTTTACCCTGCTGTGATTTAAGTTAGACCGTATTTTTTACATTTTAACGATATGGTTCTGTGGGTTAAGCCAAGTGCTTTTCCAGCTTTGTTATAGCTTCCGTATATTTTCATGGCTTTCTCAATAATAATTTTTTCATATTCTTCAAAGGGAAGCAGAGTATCTTCATCTAAAGGAAGGAAAGAAGATTTTTTAGGAGACTCAGCCCTTAAATGATAAGGTAAATCCTCTGAGGATATAATTTCATGGTCAGACAGATTGATAGCTCTTTCAATAATATTTTCAAGCTCTCTTATGTTACCTGGCCAGGAGTAGTTGATCAATGCTGAAAGGGCATCCTTATCTATCCCTTTTATGTTTTTGCACAGCTTAGCATTTATTCTTTGAATAAAAGATTCTACCAAATAAGGAATATCTTCTTTTCTGTCTCTTAATGGGGGAAGCTGTATTGTAAGGACATTTAATCTATAATATAAATCTTCTCTGAATTCTCCTTTTTTAATCATTTCCTCAAGGTTTCTGTGAGTAGCGGTAATTACCCTGACATCAATTTTTTTAGGTGCCAAGCCGCCTAAACTCTCAATCTCCCTTTCCTGGAGTACCCGCAGAAGTTTAACCTGCATTGAAAGAGGCATGTCCCCAATTTCATCCAGAAAGATGGTACCACCATCAGCAATGGAAAATCGGCCGGGTTTTGATTTTGCCGCTCCTGTAAAAGCCCCTTTTTCATATCCGAAGAGTTCACTTTCCAGTAAGTTTTCAGGAATAGCAGCGCAGTTGACCTTGATAAAAGGTTTATCTTTCCTTTTTGAATTATAATGTATGGCATTTGCTATTAATTCTTTTCCGGTACCACTTTCGCCTCTTATCAAAACAGTAGAAGTGCTTTCGGAAGCTTTCCTGGAAACGTGAAGAACATCCTTCAGAGATGAACTTATTCCAATTATGTCTGTGAAGCCATCTGAGTTTATAGTGTGTTTCAAAAGCTCTTCCTTGTAGTATTTTAATTGTTCCTGAGAAAGCTGAAGTTTTCCGGCTAAATCTTTGATTTCAGAAACAACCTTTGATGTGGACAATACTCCCTTAAAATCACCATCGATAAAAAGAGGCGTTATGGTGGAAATTATATCAATACCATTTTTAGTACGAACAATGTTTTCAATTCTTTTCTTTTTCTTAAAGCTTTCAACCCTTAAGCCATCAGCAGAAACCTCAAATATATTTTTGCCTATGTTTTCAGAAGGGCCGCCTAAATAGTTGCTGTAGGCAGGGTTTATGTAGTTTATTATTCCATTTTCATCAACGAAACATATTAGATCATGTGAAGTTTCCATCAACTTTAAAAACTTTTCATTCAGCTCTTTCATTCCGACAATGTCAGATATATCCTGGAATACCCCGCAGGCACCGATAAGTTTATTGTTGTTTATTATTGGACTTCGGTTTACTGTTGTAATTCTCCCGTTTATATATTGGATTTGTCCAAATTGCTTTTCAGGGGAAGAAATAACAGAAGGAAGTTTAGTATTTTCAACTATATCTTCAACAGGTTTTCCTATGGCAATACTGTGCTCAGTTTTAAAAACACTTAAGGCATAATCATTTATATATGTAATGTTCGAATTGATATCAATAACAACTATCCCTATTGGTAAAGAATCCAAAATTTGTTCATTTGCAATCTTGCTTTCCTCAATGAAGACATCGATCTGTTCCATAAGTTTCGAGTCTAAATTAATTCTGCTCGTAATAAAGGAACAAAGTTCATCTACAGATTTTCTTGAAAGCTCATTGTCATCCTTTGCTGCTATTATTATCTGTTCATTATATTTAACCCTTAAAGAAAGCAGTGCCAGCATTGAGAATCCAAGCCAATCAGTTTTATTGGGTTTTTTGATATACAGTGTTACGCCATATCTTGACTGTAACTTGTCAGATTCATTCACCAGCATGGCAGCAACTCTTGTATGAAGACCATTTGGGTCTAAAATAACTGTGTCTTTTGTATACATAATATTCTCCTTTGATAAAAAATATCAGAAAATAGAGGATTGATAAAAAATATCAACACATGTATTTTACCATAAACACGCTATATTACAATGTTTTTATAAAGTTGTTGATAAATTTTATCAAAAAGCATAAAGAAATCAGTAAAATATTAAAATAAATTAAATAAAATAAGTGAAATTTAGCATAAGATTGAGAAAAATAATAGTTAATTTAGTGAAAAAAAACCTTTTCATTCGCTATTTTATTAATTTTTATGGTATAATATATATTGTACAAATAAATAATTAATAAGTTGGCATGAGAATTGCTTTAGATTATAGGGTGTGTATTATTAATATTAGAACAATTATAAGCTTATGCTTACTTGTATAGGGAGGATTTATATATGAAAAAAGGAATTGCGGCTTCAAAAGGTTATGCAATCGGAAAAGCATTTATTCAAGAACATGAAGAGATTATTATAACTGATGAAAGAGTAAGTGATGTAGCTCTTGAAAAAGAAAAATTAAGTAAGGCGCTAGCAGCATCTCAATCACAATTAGAGAAGATCAAAGAAAAAGCTTTTACAGAAATGGGTGCAGAGAAGGCAGAAGTTTTCGAAGCGCATATCACTCTTCTTAATGACCCTGAATTTACAGGTCAAATGGAAATGGAAATAGAAAATACAAGAATCAATGCAATGAAAGCTGTACAGGGAGTTACAAATACTTTTGTAATGATATTCGAATCTATGGATGATGAATACATGAAAGAAAGAGCAGCAGACATTAAAGACGTTTCTCAGAGAATTATATTGAACTTAGCAGGAAAAGGCGGAGATGGATTTGCAGTTACTGAAACAAACACTATAGTAATTGCTCATGACTTGACACCTTCAGATACAGCTCAATTAGACAGAAGTAAAGTTATCGCATTCTTAACAAACATCGGAGGAAGAACTTCACACTCAGCTATCATGGCAAGAACTTTAGAAATTCCTGCTGTTGTTGGTCTTGGAGATATCACTACAACTGTTAAGAACGGAGATTTGATTATCGTAGACGGTATCACTGGAGACGTAATTGTTAACCCATCTGAAGATGTTGTTAAAGAATATGAAGCAAAAAGAGAAGCTTTCATAAAGGAACAACAAGAATTAAAGAAATTAATAGATGTTAAAACAGTTACTAAAGCTGGTAGAAGAGTAGAAGTTTGCGGAAACATAGGTAAACCTGAGGATGTTAATCAAGTTATGGCAAACGGCGGAGATGGTGTAGGATTATTCAGAACTGAATTCTTATATATGGACAGAGATAGTGCTCCTACAGAAGAAGAACAATTTGAATCTTACAAATATGTACTTCAAAAAACTGAAGGAAAGCAAGTTGTAATCAGAACATTAGATATAGGAGGAGACAAAACACTTCCTTATCTTCCATTACCTCAGGAAATGAATCCATTCCTAGGATACAGAGCAATCAGACTTTGTTTAGACAGAAAAGAAATATTCAAAGTTCAATTAAGAGCGTTGTTAAGAGCTTCTGTTTTTGGAAAATTGGCAGTAATGTTCCCAATGATTTCTGGTTTAGAAGAGTTCAATAGCGCTAAAGAAGTAGTTGATGAATGTAAGGCTGAATTAAAGGCGGAAGGAAAAGAATATTCTGAAGAAATCCAATGGGGTATAATGGTTGAAATCCCAGCAGCTGCTGTTTATGCAGATGAATTAGCTAAATATGTTGATTTCTTCTCAATAGGAACTAATGACTTGATTCAATACACTTTAGCTGCTGACAGAATGAGTGAAAAAGTATCATACTTATATAATCCAATGCATCCAGCAGTATTAAGATTAATCAAAATGACAATAGACGGAGCTCATAAACATGGCAAGTGGGTAGGAATGTGCGGAGAAATGGCTGGAGATGAAGCTGCTATCCCTACACTTGTAGAATATGGTTTGGATGAATTCTCTATGAGTGCTTCATCAATACTTAACGCAAAGAAAATAATAATGGAGCAATAGAATATATATAGATAACAGTATGGCTCTTTAATCAAAATGCATTTATGAGGTGATTTTCACCTCTTTTTTTCTTTAATATCAATCTATAAAATTTTCTGTGGAATTTTTAATAATTTAAATATATAATAGGAATATAATAAATCTAATGTCTTATTTATTGGGGCCTTTAATATTGCAAAGAGGGGGAGAAGCATGAAAAAAATTAAAATAGCCTTGTTGGGTTTAGGAAATGTCGGAAGAGGAGTTTGGAAAATTATAAATGAGAACAGCGAAGAAATAAGAAAGCGTTCTGGTTATAATGTTGAAATCGCTAAAGTACTGGTAAGAGATAAGAATAAGGCTAGGGGAGTAGATGTTCCTGAAGAATTGCTTACTACAGACTATAATGATATCTTGAATGATGATGAAATCAAGATCGTTGTGGAACTTATGGGAGGAATAACCCCCGCTAAAGAATATATGTTGCAAGCAATGAGAAAAAACAAACATGTAGTTACTGCAAACAAAATGGTTTTGGCTACTGAGGGAGATGAACTTTTTGAAACTGCAGATAAACAGGGTGTTATGTTTTATTATGAAGCTTCAGTTGCAGGTGGGGTTCCTATTATACAGGGAGTTAATGAAAGCCTTGCAGCTAATAAGATAGAGCAGCTTTATGGAATCATAAATGGAACTACCAATTACATACTTACAAAAATGGAATTAGATGGAATGGATTTCAAAGATGCCTTGAAAGAAGCTCAGGAAAAAGGATATGCTGAAGCTGATCCTACATCAGATATTGAAGGTTATGATGCAGCATATAAATTAGGTATATTGGCATCACTTGCTTTTGGAGCAAAAGTAGATTTTAACAAAATCTACAGAGAAGGAATCACAAAAATTAATTCTACAGACATAAGTTTTGCAAAGGAATTGGGATATGTTATAAAGCTGCTGGCTATTGCAAAAGATGAAGGAAATGAATTAGAGTTAAGAGTTCATCCTACATTGATTCCTAAAACACATCCTTTAGCAAATGTATATGATTCTTTTAATGCTATATTCATTAAAGGAAATGCTGTGGGAGACTTAATGTACTACGGAAGAGGAGCAGGAGATTTGCCTACAGGATCTGCTGTAGTTGCAGATATCCTTTCAATATTAAGAAATGAAGGGAACTTAGAAAATTATTCTGCAGTAAAAAATAATCTGTGGAAGAGAGAAATAAAACCTGTTTCAAAAATTAATCGCAGGTATTATTTAAGAATTACAGTTAAAGACAAACCGGGCGTTTTAGGTGAGATAACCACCATATTTGGTAATCATAATGTAAGCATGAAATCCATAATCCAAAGAGGAAGAGAAAATGAAAGCGCTACATTGGTAATTGTTACACATCATGCCAATGAAGGGGATTTAATGAATGCCCTTGAAAAAATAAAAGAGTTGGATGTATTGGAAAGTGTGGATAATATCTTAAGAATAGAGAATTTTAACAGCAATTAAGGGTTAAAAATAAAATAAAATATTGGAATTTTGAATATCAGGATGTAAGTCGCTGTAGGGGCTTACTTCCTGATATTTTTTTATCGTATAGGAAGTTATAAAATTTTCAAGTTGATGATTTTTTTGCAATTATATAAATTGGCCCATAAACAAAGAATAAGAATTATAGGCAATGGGAAGTTATATATAGAGAACCATTAGGGAAACTTAACTTATGCATGTTGATTTCTTCGAGGATTGAAAGAAGAAGGGGCATGCATAAGTTAATAGTTGAAGTTGGTTCTCTATATTAAGAAAGGTGTGAAGTGTATGTTGACAGTGATAAAAAATGCAGAATTATATGCTCCTGAATATATAGGTAATAAAACCATTGTAATTGCAAATGATAAGATAGAAGGAATATATGAAAAGATAGATATTCCCAGGAATTTTTTAGATATAGAAGTTATTGATGGGGAGAATATGATAGCAGTGCCAGGTTTTATTGATTGTCATGTTCACGTTATGGGAGGAGGTGGAGAGGGAGGGTTCAAAACAAGAACACCGGAAATTTATTTTAGTGAATTTGTTAAGGCAGGAATTACAACAGTTGTAGGGTGTATAGGCACTGATGGTGTATGCAGAAATATGCAAAGTCTTATAGCAAAATGTTATGCTTTAGAAGAAGAGGGTATAACAACCTATTGTTATACAGGTTCATATGAAATCCCTGTTAAAACTGTAACGGGAAGCATAAAAAGTGACATTATGCTTTTGCATAAGGTGATAGGTGCAGGAGAAATTTGTCTTTCAGATAATCGGAGTTCTCAGCCTTCTTATGAGGAATTCCTGAAAGTGGTTGCTGATTCCAGAGTGGGGGGGCTTCTGGCTGGGAAAGCAGGAATAGTGAATGTTCATTTGGGAAATGAGGGTAATATGATGGATTATCTGTTTAGTATAATTGATAATACAGGGATTCCTTCGGCTCAGCTATTGCCTACACATATCAACAGAAACCAAGGTTTATTTAATACTGGCATAAAATATGCAAAAAGAGGTGGATATGTTGACTTAACGACGGCTTCAGATCCGGATTATTTAGAAGATGGTGAAGTGAAAGCAAGTGAAGGTCTGAAAGTTATGTTAAAAGAAGGAGTTTCTGAAGATAGAATAACTTTTTCCTCAGATGGAAACGGAAGCATGCCTAGATTTAATGAAAAAAAAGAAATTGTTGGGCTTGGTGTATGCTCACTTACATCCTTATACAGAGAATTTAAAGATTGTGTCATTAAAGAAGGGGTACCTTTTGAGAAGGCACTTAAGGTTATAACCTCAAATGTTTCAGATATTCTTAAGCTGGGGAACAAAGGAAGGCTTGCGGAAGGAAAAGATGCAGATATATTAATATTAGAAAAAGGAACTTTGAATATAAGCACGATTTTTGCAAAAGGAAGAAAATTAAAGGAAAATGGGGAGATATTAGTTAAAGGAACCTATGAAGGAGAGGGGGAGCAATGTTGACAAATATAAGAAGTAAATATATAATTAATTCAAAGATACCCCTACAGGGTATGTAAGGAGTGATGATATGGTAATTCATTTAGATGAAAAAGATTTTAATAAAGAGGTAAAAGATACTGATAGAGTGGTGTTAGTGGATTTTTGGGCTCCGTGGTGTGGACCGTGTAAGATGATAGCGCCGCTAATTGAAAGTCTTTCTAATGAAATTCCTGAAGTGACATTTGCGAAAGTGGATGTCGATCAAAATCTATCTTTGGCAAGAGAATTTGGAATAGCTTCGATTCCTACCCTGAAAATATTTAAGGGTGGTAATGTTGTAGATACTATCACAGGATTCAAGCCAAAAGAAGAACTGGAAGCAGCCATTAAAAAACATTTATAATTCAGAGGTGTTAAAATGGATGGAAGATACGATATTGCAATTATAGGAACAGGTCCTGCAGGACTTTCAGCTGCAATTAATGCTAAGATACGAAATAAGAAATATATAATTTTTGGGAGCAGGGAACTCAGTGCAAAAATAATCAAGGCGCCAAAGGTAAATAATTATTTAGGATTGCCAAAGATTACTGGGGTAGAGTTGAAAGAGGCATTTCAAAAGCATATTGAAGAAATGGATATAAAAATAACATATGAAAGAGTAAATAATGTATACGCCATGGGAGATTATTACTCTATTATGGTGAATGATAAGATTTATGAGGCAACAACAGTAATATTGGCCACTGGGGTTGAGTTCTCAAAGGCTATCAATGGAGAAGAGCAATACTTAGGAAGAGGTGTAGGATATTGTGCAACATGTGATGCGCCTCTTTATAAGGGGAAAAAAGTTGCCATAATAGGATATAATAAAGAAGGTGAAGATGAGGCGAATTATGTTTCGGAGTTGGCTTCAAAGGTATACTATATACCTATGTATAAAGGGCAATATAATTTAAGTCCGGGCATTGAGATAGTTGATGATATTCCTGAAGAAATTGTCGGAGATAGCAAAGTTCAGAAAATTAAATTAAAGAATAGAGAACTGGAAGCAGATGGTGTATTTTTTTTAAGGGATGCCGTTTCACCTGCGCATTTGGTTCCTGGGTTAAGTATGGAAAATGATCATATAAAAGTGGAAAGGGACATGAGTACCAACTTGAAGGGATGTTTTGCGGCAGGAGATTGTGTTGGTGTTCCGTACCAGTATTTAAAGGCGGCAGGAGAAGGATTAATAGCTGCTTTAAGCGCTGTTTCATATATAGACAAGATTAAGAAGTAAATAATAAAGTTGAAAAAAGTAAGATACTTTTTTCAACTTTATTTTTAAGTACAGAAAAATACATGATTTCCTATACTTTTAACTTTTTTCTTTTGTATAGTGCGCATCCAACTGTTTGTGGATATTGCAGGGTTATAAAAGAACAAGGCATTATTTGTAGGGTCATTTCCCTTAATTGCAGTATAAACAGCATTATAAGAATTTTCATCAGGAGTCACATTTATTGTTCCGTTTCGAACACAGGAAAAAGCATTTTTCTGTGTTATGACCCCGTGAATGGTCCCCGGAAACTTTGGATTTGTGACTCTGTTAAGAATTACAGATGCGACGGCAATCTTACCTTCTAAAGGTTCCCCTTTAGATTCGGCGTAAACTACTTTAGCCATTAACTCTATATCTTCTTTGGTGATATAGAGAGTTTTGCTGTTGCCGGAAAAAACTTCAACTACTTCTTCTTTTTCTTTGTATAAGTCTCTGACTTCTTTATTTTCATCAGTTAATAACTTGTTTTCGCCCAGTAAAGGCTCTTCTATTATTGGGGTGACTGTGTTTCCCTCGAGTTTACTTTCAGCTGCATGTATTTTTGTACCACTTAAAAAAAAGAAAAAGGTTAAAAAGAAGAATGTAAACAAATGGAATCTTTTCATATATATCCTCCTTTTGGATAAACCCTGTTCGAAAGTAGTGTAACCAATTTTAAGGGGATAATACATTATTTATTTAATTATATCTGAATATTTTTTTTTGTATTCTTCTAAGGCGGTTATGAGACAGTTCCTTTTTATGAAAGCATCGCTGTAAATAGTGGAAATGTCATTGCTGTATGAAGGAGTATCTGATTCACTGATAAGAGAAACCTTCATATTTTCCAGATAATCAGAACCAATGGCTATTACTGAATTAAGATCTGTATAGCTTAAATATTGATTTTGAGGAACAGAAATTGAAGAAATGTAGTTTTTCAGTTCTTCTAATTCCCCCTGCTTTTTATAAATATCATTTAAAATGTTTCTCAAGGATCCTTTATTTTCATAGCAATAGGTTAATGCTGGACCTAAATCTTGAGAAAGTGTGGTCATATTTTCGTAAAAGATGCTGATTGAATTAGTATAGTCCATTTGTATGGATTTTATGATATCGGAGTTTAGTTCTTCTTTTGATGAATCTGCAAGAAACGTTAAAAGTTTGTGATTGTAATCATAAAAGCTGGTGAAGTAGTTTATTTTATCGGCTATATCCCTGTTTGTTGAATAATAGTTTCTAAGTTTGTCCAATGCAGTTGCAGCGGCAGTGAGGTTTTTTAAATAGTCTTGTGATGAAGGAGATTTGTTATTCAGTGAGTTGAAGTCAGTAAAGAATTCTTTATATAGTATCAATAAAGAAAAATAGGCATTACTCTTTCTTTGTAAGGAAGCAGATTTTTCTTCCAAAAAGGATAACCTGTTTAAGGAATCTTGGCTGACGGGGTATGCTGATTTAAAATCATATTTTTTTGTTTCTATGAGGGTGTTATAAGACAGATTGATTGAAGTTATAGTTTCTGGAAATTGGGAATTTTTATTCTTCAAGTAAGGAGAATTAACTAAAATGTAATATAAAAGTATTAAAGAAAGAGCTATTATAAATATAGGCCAATATTTTTTTACCAGGTTCATATATGCCTCCTAATTCTAAATTATATATTTAATAGTTATGTCAATCGTGAAAATTTAATGATTACTTTAAATTATTTTGAAGAGGCAAATATATTAAGAAACTGTAAATTGGTGTATAATTATAAGATAAACACCAAATAGTGTTAGGGGTGAGATGTGGTGCAGGATTTTTTTAATTTAATTTTTAATACAGTAAAGATAATGTCAATTTGGTCTTTGTTAGATATTATTGTAGTTGCATACATATTTTACAAAGCATATATGCTTATAAAAGAAACAAGGGCAGAGCAGCTGCTTAAAGGGATAATTTTAATAGTAGTATTGATTCCTGTCAGTTATGTTTTAAGATTAAATATGCTTTATGTTATTTTAAACAAGACTATTACCATTGGAGTATTGACAATAGTTATCATATTTCAACCTGAAATCAGAAGGGCTTTGGAACATCTGGGAAGAACAGCTTTTGATGATATGCATAATATTCATAATAAAGAGGAAATGAGCAAGGTAATAAATGAAATAGTCAATGCTGTGGATTCTTTAGCTAAGGCAACAACCGGGGCGCTTATAGTTATAGAACAGGGGACAGGGTTAAATGATGTCATATCAACAGGAATAATAATAGATGGAGTAGTGTCATCAGCCATTTTGGAGAATATTTTTGTGGTTAATACACCTCTGCATGACGGGGCTACAATTATAAGAAACAACAGGATATTAGCAGCAGGCTGTGTCCTTCCTCTCACAGGCAACGGAACTATAAATAAAAAACTTGGAACACGTCACAGGGCAGGGTTAGGAATTTCTGAAATATCTGATGCAATAGTTATAATAGTATCAGAAGAGACCGGGATCATATCCCTGGCCATAAATGGAAGGCTTACAAGAAATTATGATAAGGAAAAATTAAGAACAATTCTTATCAAGGTGATTGAAAACAAACAAAATAAAAAGGTGAAATCAGCAGGGGAAAGGGTGAAAACATGGGTGAAAAAAATCACAAAAGGGAACAAATAATTATTCAGGCAATATGTTTAATTCTTTCTTTTACTTTATGGCTTTACATATCTAATGTTGAGAGCCCGGTGAGAACTTATACCCTTGATAAGGTGCCGGTAGAAATTTTAAATGCAGATGTTCTGAAAAATTCAGGCCTTGTGCTGGAACCTGACCAAAAAGTATATGTAGACTTAAAGTTGGAAGGTCCGTCATCTGATGTTTATTCAGTCAAAAGGGAACAGTTTAAAATAACTGCTGATTTACAGTCATATGCTTTGAAAAAAGGGGAAAATAGCATTCCAGTTGAAATCGTTGATTACCCTTCTAATGTCAATATTAAAAATGACGGTTTTTTAAGAGTAACTATAACAGTGGATGAATATATAACTAAAACAGTTCCTGTAAAGAGTGATTTAAATATTACTGCAAAACAGGGATATTATTATGCAGAACCAAAGTTATCAGAAACCACAGCTGTAGTATCAGGACCTTCAAAATTAATTGATTCTGTAGTTAAGGTCGCAGCAAAGGGAGAATATCTGAATCTGGATTCCGATTACGTGGGAAAGGCAGGCTTAAGTCCGGTGGATAGTAATAATAACACGGTGGCAAATGTGGATGTAAGCCCTGCGTATGTGGATGTAAGCATTATTGTCAGACAACTGAAGCCCGTAAAGATAAAGGTTGTAACAACAGGATCTCTGCAAGGGGATTATTCTATCAAATCCATAACTCCCGAAAGCGAGTATGTTGAACTTAAAGGTGATTCGTCAGTTGTGGAAAAGATTTCTTCCGTAGAAACTGAGGCTGTTGATTTGTCTAAAATAACGGGAACAACCGATGTTACTGTAAAATTGAAATTTCCTGATGGAGTAACATCAAGTACTGAAGAAATTAATGTTAAGGTTGAAATAGAGAAAAATATCAGTAAAACAATGATTGTTCCGGTAACAGTGAAATTACTTGCAGATGGGCTAAAATCATCATTAAACAAAAATGAGGTTAATGTTACTGTAAAGGGATCGGAAAGCAGTATTAATAAACTTACAGCAGACATGCTCAAGGCAGAGTTGGATTTATCAGATTTGAAAGAAGGTGTTTATGAATTGACACCTAAAGTAACAATGGAAAATTTAAGTGATGTCAATGTTGCAGATGTTAATAAGGTTACGGTAACAATTACTAAAGGGTAATATTAAGTTATTAAAAAGTTCAATATAGATATCCACCTTCAACCTTTAACAATTAATAATTGTTTGACTCTTTGAGATTTAAAAAGAGTCAGGCAAGTATTATAAAACTTAGAAGGTGGATATCTATATATTGAGAACAATTATGGAAACTTAACTTATACATATCCTCATTTTGAAATTTTCTAACAAGTATAAATTAAGTTTTAGTAAGGGAATCCTATAACTACTTACAATTTTTCAACTAAATTTATATTTTCAGGAGGAATCATGACAATTAAAGTAAATAATATAATTTTGGATATAGAAGATGATAAAACTGTTCTTTTGAAAAAGGTGGCTAAAAAGTTGGGGGTTGCAGTAAGTGGCCTGCCTGAAGTAAGGATAGTAAAAGAATCTATAGACGCAAGAAAAAAAGATACAGTTAAATTTAACTATTGTATTGAAGTGGATTTAGACAATGAAAAATTACTAATGAATAGAATAAGTGACAAAGATGTGAAAATAGAAAATGATACATATAATGAAGAATTTGAAATAGGTACAAAAAAATTAAATACAAGGCCGGTTGTAATTGGAATGGGACCGGCTGGATTGTTTGCTGCACTTCTCTTAGCGAGAAATGGATATAATCCTGTAGTGTTTGAGAGAGGCCAAGATATGGAAAGCAGGAGCAAAACTGTCGATTTATTTTGGAATACAGGAATTTTAAAAGAGAATTCAAATGTTCAGTTTGGAGAAGGCGGGGCAGGCACTTTTTCCGACGGGAAACTAACAACCAGAATAAAAGATAACAGGTGCAGTTACGTATTGAAAGCCTTGGTTAAAGGAGGAGCTCCTGAAGAAATATTGTATAGAGCAAAGCCTCATGTGGGAACAGATATTTTAAAGGAAGTTGTAAAAAATATAAGAGAAGAAATAAAAAGTCTTGGTGGAGAAGTTTATTTCAATTCAGCTCTAAACAATATAATAACTGATGAAGGAAAATTAAAGGGAATTGAAATAAATAATAATTTTATTCCTTGTGAAAGACTTATCTTAGCAATAGGGCACAGTGCCAGAGATACATATGAAATGCTTAATGGAAAGGGTGTGCAAATGGAACAGAAGCCCTTCGCAATAGGTGTGAGGGTTGAACATCCCCAGGAATTGATAGACAGGAATCAATATGGCAAGTTTGCAGGACATCCGAAGTTGAATGCAGCAGAATACAGATTAACTCATACATGCAAAGAATCAGGAAGAGGAGTTTATTCTTTTTGCATGTGTCCGGGAGGATTGGTGGTTGCCACAGCTTCTGAACAAGGCAGACTGGTAACAAACGGAATGAGCTATCATGCCAGAGATAAGAAGAATGCCAATTCGGCAATAGTTGTAACAGTAACTCCTGAAGATTTCGGAAGCAAATCACCCTTGGCAGGGATAGAATTTCAAAAGAAATATGAAGAGTTAGCTTATAAAGCAGGGGGCGGAAACTTTGTAGCACCTGTTCAGTTGATAGGAGATTTTTTAAAAGACAGTAAATCTTTAAAAATAGGAAACGTGGAGCCAAGCTACAGACCGGGATATGAATTATCAGATATAAGAAAGTGCCTTCCGGATTTTGTAACCGGCTCCTTAAAGGAAGGAATTTTGGCATTTGATAAAAAAATAAGCGGGTTTGCTGATTACAATGCCGTTATGACGGGAATTGAGACAAGAACATCAGCGCCAGTGAGGATTCCAAGAAGGGAAGATCTGCAAAGTGTATCCATGGAAGGTCTTTATCCTGCAGGAGAAGGGGCTGGATTTGCAGGTGGAATAATATCAGCGGCAGTAGACGGTATAAAGGTAGCAGAAAACATTATTAAAGAATTTGCACCATTTTAATAAATTTTAATTTTCTGAAAAATACTGGTTTGGGATTTTTTTCTGATAGAATAGAAGTATTATATGTCACCTTTGATTGTTACAAAATTAACAATTGGAAGCGGGATTAGTATGTTATAAATTACTAAATATAAAAAATATTAAATAATATACGAAGAGGTGTAAAAAATGAGTAAAAACTTTGACGAATTGTTATCAAAACTACAGGCTGTAGAGACAAAAAAGGTTGCTGTTGCTGTAGCACAAGATGAACCGGTACTTGAAGCTATTAAAATTGCAAAGGAACAAGGAATTGCTAATGCTATATTAGTAGGAGACAAAACTAAAATTGAAGAAATTGCAAAAAAAATAGACATGGATTTGACTAAGTTTGAAATCATTCATGAGGCAGATGTGAAAAAAGCGGCGTTGTTTGCTGTTCAGCTTGTTTCAAGCGGAAAAGCAGACATGGTTATGAAGGGGTTAGTTGATACAGCTACTTTTTTAAGAAGTGTTCTTAATAAGGAGATTGGATTAAGAACTGGAAAGTTAATGTCACATGTTGCAGTTTTTGAAGTTGACAAGTTGGATAGACTTCTTTTCCTTACTGATGCTGCATTCAATACTTATCCAGATTTAAAAGCTAAGGTTGATATAATAAACAATTCTGTGAAGGTTGCTAAAGCTTGTGGTATATCTCTTCCAAAGGTAGCGCCTATTTGTGCGGTAGAAGTAGTGAATCCTGATATGCAGGCTACAGTCGATGCTGCATTATTATCAAAGATGTCAGAAAGAGGCCAGATTAAGGGATGTATAATAGATGGACCTTTAGCATTTGATAATGCTTTATCAGAAGAGGCTGCACAACATAAAAATGTTACAGGTAAGGTAGCAGGTAAAGCGGATGTATTCGTACTGCCTAATATCGAAACTGCAAATGTAATGTATAAATGTTTAACATATCTTTCACATTCAAGAAACGGAGGCTGTTTAGTAGGGACATCAGCTCCGGTTATATTGACATCAAGGGCAGATTCTGTTGAAACAAAAGTTAATTCAATAGCTCTTGCAGCACTAGTTGCTGAAAATAAATAATTACTTAGGGGGATTACTAAGATGGCTTATAAATTATTGATCATAAATCCAGGTTCCACTTCAACCAAAATCGGTGTATACGAGGATGAAAAAGAAATATTTGAAGAAACTTTAAGACATTCCTCAGAAGAAATAGGTAAATATGCTTCAATATTTGAACAAAAAGATTTTAGAAAAGAAGTAATTTTAAAAGTTTTAGAAGATAATAACTTTGATATAAAAACATTAAGTGCAGTTGTGGGAAGAGGTGGAATGTTAAAGCCTATTCCAGGAGGTACTTACGAAGTTAATGAAGCTCTGTTGGAAGATCTGAAACAAGGTGTGCAGGGTCAGCATGCTTCAAATCTTGGAGGAATATTAGCTAATGACATAGCTAAGGAAATAGGTGTTAAGGCATTTATAGTAGATCCGGTTGTTGTTGATGAATTAATAGATGTGGCTAGATTGTCAGGAGTTCCTGAACTGCCTAGAAAATCAAAGTTCCATGCTTTGAATCAGAAAGCTGTAGCAAAGAGATATGCTAAAGAACATGGAAAAAAATATGAAGATTTCAGCTTAGTTGTTGTTCATATGGGTGGAGGAGTATCTGTAGGTGCTCATAAAGAAGGAAGAGTAATCGACGTGAACAATGCGTTAGATGGTGAAGGTCCATTTTCACCTGAAAGAGCAGGTACCACTCCAGCAGGAGATTTAGTTAAATTATGTTTCAGCGGTAAGTACACTGAAGATGAAATATATAAGAAATTAGTTGGTAAGGGCGGATACGTTGCTTATATGAATACAAATGATGCCAGGGATGTATTGAAGCTTATGGCAGAAGGGAATGAAGAAGCGAAATTGGCTTATGGAGCATTCATTCATCAGGTTACAAAAGCTATAGGTGAATATTCAGTTGTTCTTGAAGGAAAAATTGATGCTATCATTCTTACAGGAGGAATAGCGTACAGTGATGTTGTAACAGGGGATATAAAGAAGAAAGTTTCCTGGATCGCGCCTGTTGTAGTATATCCTGGAGAAGATGAACTTCTTGCTTTAGCTCAAGGGGCAATAAGAGTATTAAGCGGAGAAGAAACCTCTAAGGAATACAAATAAGACTTCAATTCTTATATAGCAAAGAATAGCAGAGGCTGCAGCCTCTGCTATTTTTTTATCGTGATGTTGTGAATTTATTCTAAAGGTTGTAAAATAGTATTATTAATCTAAAACGGGGTGATTCTGTGAGAACATCATTGAATATAACCAACAAACTTACAATGATCAGTGAAATGAAGAGTGACTCAATTTTTCAGGTACTCCAATATGATTCTTTGGAGGGAGGGGCTGATTCAGAAAGTGCTGTTAAGTTAAAATATATGAAGGATGCAGGGATCAGGCTAAAACAGATAAGGATTATTTTAGATGAAAGTGCAGTGTATATAGAACCAGGAAGACTAAGCTATATGAAGGGAAATATAGTTGTAAGCAACAAGGTTGGTGGAGTAGTGGGACTAGGTAAAAAGATTTTTACAGGCAAGGTTACAGGTGAGGCCGTATTCAAGCCTTATTATCAAGGTACGGGAGAAGTATTTCTGGAACCATCCTTTGGTAACTTTGCATTGATTGAACTGGAAGATGATGAAATTATTGTGGATGACGGATTGTTTCTTGCATGTGAAGAAACTGTCAAAATAGGAGCATCCAGAATAAAAAGGGCCAGTGCTGTGGCTTGGGCTGATGAAGGGTTGTTCCAGGTAAAACTTTCAGGAAGCGGGATTGTTGTTTTAGAGATACCTGTACCTGAAAAAGAAATTTTTAAGTGCACTTTGATAAATGATACTTTAAAAGTAGATGGTAATTTTGTTATACTTAGAAGTGGTGAAATTGATTTTACAGTTGAAAAAGCTGCAAAATCAATTATCAGCTCAATTACCTCCCGTGAAGGTTTTGTGAATGTCTATAGGGGAACAGGTCAAGTTTGGCTTATTCCTACTAAAAGCGTATACGACAGATTAGTCATGAAGAACCCTGAATACAAGACTGAATCGGAAGATGAGGAGGATGAAGACCATTAGGATAACTTATAGGTTGCTTGTTGTATAAGGAGGGAAAGTTATGTCTATTGAAGTTATTATATCTTTATTATTAGTAGGTGCTCTCGTAGTAGGTGGAGTCGTTATGAACATAAAGATTGAAAAATTAGAAAAAATGAAAAAAACAGAAGATAAAAAACATAAATATAAGGTATAAAAGTAAGTCGTAGACAACGAAAGAAAGAGGTAAATTTTTATGGAGAGAATGTTTGGAACAGATGGTGTGAGAGGAATAGCAAATACAGAGCTTACATCAGAATTAGCTTATAATCTGGGAAGAGCCGGAGCTTATGTATTAACTGAGGGAACTCATAAACCCAAAATTTTAGTCGCAAAAGATACCAGAATTTCAGGAGATATGTTAGAATCTGCCCTTATAGCCGGAATACTTTCTGTTGGAGCTGAGGCTATTTCTTTAGGGGTAATACCTACACCAGCTGTAGCATACTTAACCAGAGAATATGGAGCAGATGCAGGTATAATGATTTCAGCATCCCATAATCCTGTTGAATATAACGGAATAAAATTTTTTGATGACAGAGGATACAAACTATCTGATGAATTGGAAGATGAGATTCAAAGGGTTATAGAAACAGGATGTCAGGATGTACCTAGTCCGACAGGGGTTAACCTGGGCAGGAAAATTGAAGAAATTGGTGCATTGGAGGACTATATAGAATTTGCAAAGAATACTATTTCAGTAGATCTAAGAGGGATAAAGGTTGCATTGGATTGTGCAAATGGAGCATGCTATTCTGCAGCAGTTAAAGCATTCAGGGATCTTGGGGCAGAAGTATATGTAATAAATGATAATCCGGATGGAACAAATATAAATGAAAAATGCGGATCAACTCATCCTGAAGAGTTAATGGACTATGTAGTTAGAAAAGGATGTCATGTAGGTTTTGCATTTGACGGAGATGCAGACAGATGTTTAGCAGTAGATGAGAAAGGCAAACTTATACATGGAGATTATATCATGACTTTATGTGCAAAGCATCTTAAAGAGCTTGGAAGATTGAAGGATGATACTTTAGTCGTGACTGTAATGAGCAATTTGGGACTTATTCTGGCTTGTGAAAAAGAAGGAATAAAAACTTCTATTACTAAAGTTGGGGATAGATATGTTTTGGAAGAGATGATCAAAAGCGGCCATGTATTAGGGGGAGAACAATCAGGACATATTATATTCCTGGATTATAACACTACTGGTGACGGTCTGGTTACAGCTCTTCAAGTAACTTCAACAATTAAAAGAAGCGGTAAATCTTTGAGTGAACTAGCATCAATCATGAAGGAATTGCCACAAGTATTAGTGAATGCGAGAATTCCTAACGATAAAAAAGATATTCATGAAAAGGATGAAGAAATAATAACTGAAATAAAGAAAATTGAAGAAGCGCTTCATGGATGCGGAAGAGTGTTGATAAGACCTTCAGGAACAGAACCTTTAGTAAGGGTAATGCTGGAAGGGGAAAATCAGGAAGAGATTGACAACATGGCTAAAGCTTTAGGAGCATTAATAGAGAAAAAAGCTAACAGCTAAATATATGATTGACAGACTTGTAAAGCCGTAATGAAAGTATTTTTGTTACGGTTTTATTTTTTCTAAATATATTTTTTATGAGGAGAAGATATAATGAAGGTGTCATTTGCAGTGATAAGTGATATTCATATTAAGAGTAAGTCTGATGAAGATGACAAGAAGTTTAAAAGGGCTTTGGTTGTAATGAATAAGTTACGACCTGAGTTGGATGCAGTGCTTATTGCCGGCGACATTACCCATAGAGGCAAGGCGGCAGAGTACAGCAAGTTCCGGGAAATATACAGAAGGTATGGAAATCCTCAGAGCGAAAAAGTCTTTGTTATGGGCAATCATGATTACTGGAACGGGTTGCCGATTAGCTTTGCGCAGAAAAGATTTGAAAAAAGTACAGGGACTTCAATTCATACTCACAAAGTAATAAAGGGATTTCATTTTATTTCAGTCAGTACAGAAGGAAGAAGGAGAGATGGTTATTTTTCTCCAAAGCTTATACTGTGGGTGAAAGACAGATTGGAAGCAGCTAAAAAAGATAATCCTCATAAGCCTATATTTTTCACAGTGCACCAACATATAGCAAATACCGTATATGGAAGTGAAGAATGGAGCAGCAGGGCTTTTTATGATGTTTTAAAAGATTATCCTCAAGTTGTGACTTTTACAGGCCACTCACATCATCCATTAAATGATCCCAGGTCTATTCATCAAAGGGATTTTACTTCTGTTGGAACTGCTTCAGTAAGTTACGTTGAGATGGAGAGTGGAAAAATAAACGGAAGTGTTCCACCCAGGGCAGAGGAGTTTTCACAAGGGCTGTTGGTTAATGTGGATGAAAACAACAGAGTTACAATCAATCCTGTAGACTTCGCAAAAGGAAAAGTACTGGATAAGGAATGGACTATTGAGGATATAAATGATAAATCCAAGTTTAAATACACTGATGACAGATATTTATCAGGAATAAGACCGTATTTCTCAAAAAAGAATGTGAAATTGCAGGAAGTAACGCCTAATTCAGTAACTGTAACATTTGATAAAGGAAAACATGAGGAATTCATACATTCTTATAAAATTCAGATTATAGATAATATAACTGGAAAACTCCATAAAGAATTTCTGGCTTTTTCGGATTTTTATTTAAGTAAATCAAGAAAAAAATTAACGTTGAAGCTTTCAGGACTTATGAAGAATACTAAATACAGACTGAAAATCAAGGCAGTGGAACCCTTTGGAAAGGAAAGTGAAGATTATTTAAGTGCATCTTTTAAAACGAAGGACAAGTCAGTAATAAAAACAATTAAAGATAACTTAATTTTACTTATGGGATATTTATTCACTCCCCTTCAGCAGGAGTGACAATTTTTGAAGGTTGGGATACACGGTGAAATCTTGTATCTTAATCTTTTTGTTTTTTAAGAATTAATATATTCAAAATAGTAGAAAATAATAATTGAAAGGAGTGATTACAATGGCAAAAACAAAACAGAATAATGCTTTGCAAAAAGGACAGAGAAGGAAAAGGCTCCATGACAGTCAGAATAACAGAGGAACTGAAAAGAACCCTCCGGAATATAAAAACTTTCAGGGAGAAACAATTGAATAAATATTATACCTTGGTGAAGGGATTTTTTTAAATATTCAGAATTGAGATAAAAGTAATTGACAAAAAAATATATCAGCAGTAACATGGATGAAAAGGGTAATTTTAATTTGTATAATGTTAATATAATAAAGTTGCTTTTTTGAAATTGTTAATACTGAACAAAAATTGTTAAATATATAATAAAAAAACCATAAACTATTGACGAATTTAATATTTAAATGTACAATAATTTATGCAAATAGAAATTAAAAATAAATACTTGACCTTAAAATAAATGCTGAGATGGAGACTAGTATTTGGAATAAAAGTTTCAGAGAGTCGGTAATTGCTGTGAGCCGATACTTTTACTAAATATTTATCACTCCTGAGCAGGGTCCCGAAAATTACTATGGAGTAATAAGTAGGCGACTACCGGTAAGCCCCGTTAAAAGCAAGGGTTTGTTAGAACCTAGTGATATTGTGTTTAAGGCGGAAGATATGTTTATATTCCCACCTCTTATGATTATATCATCAAGGGTGGGTTTTGTTTATACAAGAGGGGGTGTTTTAATGGATAAGCATGTCTTATCAGTTTTAGTAAAGAACTCTTCCGGAGTTTTAAGCAGAGTTGCAGGATTGTTTTCAAGACGTGGATACAATATTGACAGCCTTACTGTAGGAAGAACGGAAAAACCTGAGTTGTCAAGAATGACTATAACTATGTTTGCAGACAGCGACACTGTTGAACAGGTTAAAAAGCAGCTGGCTAAACTTGAGGATGTAGGTCAGGTTGTGGAACTTGATCAGGAAGATTCAGTTTACAGAGAATTAGTTCTTATAAAAGTACAGGCAGATACGGCTCAAAGGGCTGCAATTAATGAAATTGTGAAGATTTTCAGATGTAAGGTAATTGATATCTCAAGTGATACCTTGACAATTGAGCTTACCGGAGATGAAAGCAAGGTTGCAGCACTTATCAAGCTTATGGAAGAGTATGGAATAAGAGAAATGGTAAGAACAGGTCTTGCGGCTCTTGAAAGAGGGGAAAAAGATATAAACTCTCATAGGGAATACTTCAAAGCATAGTTGTTGAGGATAATTAATAATAGGAGAGGTTAGCGATGAGTAATAAGGTATTTATTCTTGATTCAACCTTAAGAGATGGTGCTCAGGGACAAGGAATATCCTTTTCAGTTGAGGACAAACTTAAAATTGTCAGAGAATTAGATGATTTGGGAGTACATTATGTAGAAGCCGGAAATCCCGGATCAAATCCAAAGGATATGGAGTTTTTTCAGAAAGCCCAAGCATTGAAATTACAGAAAACAAAACTTGTGGCATTTGGAAGCACAAGAAGGATCGGGGTCAGCGTCCAGGAAGATAAAAACCTTCAGAATCTGCTGGAAGCAAAAACAGATGCTGTTACAATATTCGGAAAGAGTTCTGGTTTTCATGTAAGGGATATTCTTAAAACAACACTGGAAGAAAATCTAAAGCTTATAAAAGAATCAGTAGAATATCTGAAGGCAAATGGAAAAGAAGTTATTTTTGATGCGGAACATTTTTTTGACGGTTATAAAAGCGACAGGGATTATGCAATGGAAACATTGAAGGTTGCCAGGGATGCAGGTGCGGAAGTGGTAGTGTTATGCGATACAAATGGAGGAACCACTCCTAAGGAAATATATGATATTACTTCAGAGGTAAAGAATATTGTAGGAGGAAACATAGGAATCCACTGTCACAATGATATGGGAACGGCAGTAGCTAACTCTATACTTGCAGTTGATGCAGGCGCAAATCATGTACAGGGAACATTTTTAGGCATTGGTGAAAGATGCGGGAATGCAAATTTAAGTTCCATAATACCTACATTGATGTTAAAGATGGATATTGACGTTATTGAAAAAGAACAACTGGTAAATCTTAAATCTGCAGCAATGGCTCTTTCAGAAATATCAAACATTCTGCTTAAGGATGATACTCCTTATGTAGGAAACGCTGCTTTTGCACATAAAGGCGGAATGCATATAGATGCAGTGGTAAAGGAACCTAAATCCTATGAGCATATAAATCCGGAAGAAGTAGGAAACAGCAGAAGGATACTTGTTTCAGAAGTAGGCGGTAAGAGCACGATACTTAAAGAAGTTCAAAAATTATTTCCTAACTATTCAAAGGAAAGTCAGGAAGTTCAGACGGTTATAGATAAACTCAAGGAACTGGAGCACCAGGGATATCAATTCGAAGGCGCAGAGGGAACTGTAGAGCTGGTAATAAGAAAAATAATCGGAAAATACAAGCCATTCTTTACCCTTAACAGTTTTAAGGTTATAGGAGAACATCCTTCATTCAAAGCTAACTTCACATCAACAGCCTTTGTAAACATAAATGTTGATGGCAAAGATGAGATTACAGCAGCAGAGGGGGATGGTCCGGTAAATGCATTAGACAAGGCCTTGAGAAAGGCTTTAGAGGTATTTTATCCTCAGCTGAAGCATATCAGGCTTGTGGACTATAAGGTAAGAGTATTAGATGAAGGGTCAGCTACAGAGTCTTCAGTGAGAGTGCTTATTGAATCTTCAGACGGAAGTGAAAATTGGACTACCGTAGGAGTATCCAGAGATATTATTGAAGCAAGCTGGATTGCCCTTGTGGATTCCATTGAATATAAATTGATAAAAGATATTGAAAGAAAAGTAAGAACATATTTTTAAGTAAGAGAGATTTTAGTGCGCATGACCATGACCCAAAAACAATGGGCTTGGTGAATATATAAAAAACAATAAATAATATAAAATAAAGTGAAGAACAAACAGGAGGTTAATCATGGAATATAAAATAGCTGTAATACCAGGGGATGGAATAGGTCCAGAAGTTATAAACGAAACTATAAAGGTGCTGGATCTTATTGGAGAAAAGTATTCTCACACATTTAATTATGAATATGTTTTAGCAGGTGGAATCGCTATAGATGAAAAGGGAACTCCGTTACCTGCTGAGACACTTGAAGCATGTAAAAATAGTGATTCAGTTTTATTAGGTGCAGTTGGAGGTCCTAAATGGGATGATCCTACAGCAAAGATAAGACCAGAACAAGCGTTATTGGGATTAAGAGGCGGTTTGGGACTTTACTGCAACTTAAGACCAGCTGTGTTGCATGCACCGCTAAGAGATGCTTCACCGCTAAAGGATTCTATAATAGGCGATGGAATTGACATATGTGTTGTAAGAGAGCTGACTGGAGGAATATACTTCGGAGAAAGAAACCTGGTTAAAGAAGGCGATGAAGAAATTGCTTCTGATACAGAAAAGTACAGCACTACAGAAATAAGAAGAATTGCTAAAATAGCTTTTGAAACAGCGATGAAAAGAAATAAAAAAGTTACATTGGTTGATAAAGCTAACATTCTTGAAAGTTCAAGACTATGGAGAAGAGTTGTGGATGAAGTTCACAAAAACTATCCTGAAGTTGAACTTGACAGACAATATGTTGACAATGCAGCAATGCAGTTAGTTAAGAACCCAAGACAATTTGACGTAATAGTTACTTCAAATTTATTCGGAGATATACTTTCAGATGAAGCATCAATGATTACAGGATCTATAGGAATGCTTCCATCAGCAAGCTTAGGTGACGGTACCCTTGGAATGTATGAACCAATCCATGGATCAGCTCCTGACATAGCTGGAAAAGGAATTGCAAATCCGCTGGCAACAATTTTATCAGGTGCAATGATGCTTAAGTATTCTTTCGGACTTATGAAGGAAGCTGAAGAAATAGAGAATGCTGTTGAAAAAGTTCTTGAAGATGGATACAGAACAGGCGATATAATGAGTGAAGGAAATAAACTGGTTGGAACAAAAGAAATTGGAGAACTGGTTATTAAATATATCAAAGAAGCAAAATAGTTTAAATACCTCATTAAAGAAGGAGGGGGAACATGATACTAAACGGATCAGAGATACTGATTGAGTGTTTGCTTGAACAAAATGTAGATACTATATTTGGTTATCCTGGTGGTGCTGTTTTAAATATTTATGATGCTATATATAAATATAGAGATAAGATAAGACACGTTTTAACCTGCCATGAGCAAGGGGCGTCTCATGCTGCAGATGGTTATTCAAGAAGTACAGGTAAGGTAGGGGTCTGCCTTGCCACTTCAGGACCAGGAGCTACAAACTTAGTAACAGGAATAGCTACAGCTTATATGGATTCTACTCCAATGGTGGTTATTACCGGGAATGTTACAAGACCATTGTTGGGAAAGGATAGTTTTCAGGAAGTTGATATTACAGGAATTACTCTTCCTATAACTAAACACAACTTTATGGTTAAGAACATAGATGATTTAGCACATACTATAAGGGAAGCCTTTAGAATTGCTCAGGAAGGAAGACCAGGACCGGTGTTGGTTGATATCCCTAAGGATATAACTGCACAAAAGGCTGTATATGAGAAAAAAGAGCCTGTTAAGATTGAAAAGAACAATAAGTTTTTAACTGATGAAGCATTGGAAAATGTTGCGAAATTGATTAACGAATCCTCAAAACCATTTATTTATGCTGGTGGAGGAGTTATAAAAGCAGATGCTTCAGAGGAATTAATTGCTTTAGCTGAAAAGGTAGATTCACCTGTAGCTACATCATTGATGTGTATGGGCGGAATTCCTGTGACCCATCCTTTATTTACAGGAATGATAGGGATGCATGGAACTAAGGCTTCAAACTTAGGAGCATGGGAATGTGATTTGTTAATAGCAATAGGTGCAAGATTCAGTGACAGGGTTATAAGCTCTAACGCTAATCTTGAGGGGGCAAAAATTATTCATTTGGATATAGACCCAGCGGAAATTAATAAAAATGTCAAGGTGGATGCCAGCCTGATAGGTGATATTAAAGAAATTCTGTTCAGATTGGTTCCGCTGCTGAAAGAAAAAGACCACAAAGAGTGGATAGGAAAAATTAATGGATATAAACAAGAAGGCAAGGGTAATAATATTAATAAGGAAGAATTGACTCCTGAATTCTTATTTAGTAAAATTAATGAGATAACTAATGGGGAAGCAATTGTAACAACAGAAGTAGGTCAGCATCAGATGTGGGCTTCTCAATTCTATAAACATATGAGACCAAGAAGATTCGTAACTTCTGGTGGACTTGGAACCATGGGATTTGGGCTGGGAGCAGCAATAGGAAGCAAGATTGCTAATCCTGATAAGTTGGTTATTAACATAGCTGGAGACGGAAGTTTTGCTATGAATTGTAACGAATTAGCTACTTCATATTCACAAAAAGCTCCTGTGGTAACAATAATTTTTAATAACAATTCTTTAGGTATGGTCAGACAATGGCAGAATTTCTTCTATGAGGAGAGGTATTCACAAACTACTATCAACAGAGGAACAAATTTTGTTAAACTGGCAGAAGCCTTCGGAGGCAAAGGTTTTTTAGTTGAAAAGAAAGAACAATTAGAACCTGTTTTAAGAGAAGCTTTTAATTCTTCTGTTCCTGTGGTTATTGACTATAGAGTACATGAAGATAAAAAGGTGTTCCCGATGGTTGCACCAGGGGCACTTATAAATCAAATAATCTTCGAAGAAGATATATAATTAGAGGGGGAACAACAAATGGCAAAGATGTATTATGAAAAAGACACAAATCTTGAATTATTAAAAGGTAAAAAAGTAGCAGTTATCGGGTATGGTAGCCAAGGTCATGCTCATTCATTAAACATGAAAGAAAGCGGAATTGATGTAGTTGTTGGATTATATGAAGGAAGTAAATCATGGGCAAAGGCTGAAGCAGCTGGTTTAACAGTAATGGAAACAGCAGCGGCTGTTAAGAGATCTGATGTTATAATGATATTGGTTCCAGATGAAAGACAAGGAAAACTATACAAAGATGAAGTAGCTCCAAATTTAACTGAAGGAAAATCATTAGTGTTTGCTCATGGATTCAACATTCATTATGGTCAAATAGTTCCACCAGCTAACGTAGATGTATTTATGGTTGCTCCAAAAGGACCAGGACACATGGTTAGAAGAACTTATACTGAAGGTTCAGGAGTTCCATGCTTAATAGCTATACACCAAGATTACACAGGTCAGGCAAAGGATTTAGCTTTAGCATATACAAACGCTATCGGAGGAGCTAGATCAGGAGTACTTGAAACTACATTCAAGGATGAAACTGAAACAGATTTATTCGGAGAACAAGCAGTTCTTTGCGGAGGATGTTCAGAACTTATAAAGGTTGGTTTCGAAGTTCTTGTAGAAGCTGGATATGCTCCAGAAAATGCTTACTTTGAATGTTTACACGAAATGAAACTTATCGTTGACTTAATGTATCAAGGTGGATTAAGCTTAATGAGATACTCAGTAAGTGATACTGCTGAATATGGTGACTACCAAGTAGGTAAGAGAATAATCACTGAAGAAACTAAAGAAGAAATGAGAAAAGTTCTTCACGAAATCCAAGACGGTACATTTGCAAAGAACTGGTTACTTGAAAACCAAGCAAACAGACCTGCATTCGGAGCAAGAAGAAGAATGGAAACAGAACATCAAATCGAAAAAGTTGGTAAAGAACTTAGAGGAATGATGTCTTGGATCAACGAAAAGAAATTAGAACAATAGAATGATTAAATCAGCCGAGAGACTCGTAGTTTCTCGGCTTTTTTCAAACTACAATTAATTACAGATAGTTACAATTAATTTACAAATATTATAAATTTAAATACACACTTGAAATAGTATGAGAATATGATAAAATATAATAGTGTTAGTGTATAAATTAATGAAGGGTGGGGGAACTATAGAGTAGGATAAATATTTGATTAAGAAAATATTATATCAAGCGCCAGAACTTAAAGGAAGGTCGGGTATAAATTTCTTTAAGTTGACGAGGGTGGGGTTTATCGAAAATTTCGGCGGGTGCCCCACGGTATCGCACTACCGTAAACGAATGGACAAAACTGGGGAGTAATTCTCAGCACAAATCCTTTCAGGTGTTAAAGCAAAAAACTAGGGCTTTTGGACCCTAGTATTTTTATGCCCTTTTTTAGAAAAAATGTAAAAATAAAAATTTAAACAGAGAAAAGGAAGGTAATTATTTATGTGCGGAATAGTTGGATATTTTGGAGATAAAAAAGCATCAGATGTATTGGTCGACGGCTTATCAAAGCTGGAGTACAGAGGATATGATTCAGCTGGAGTAGCTGTAATGAATGAAGGAAGTATAAAGGTAAGCAAATGTAAAGGAAGATTGGCTAACTTAGAAGAGAAACTGAAAAAAGAACCTGTAGAAGGAACTATTGGAATAGGACATACCAGATGGGCTACACATGGAGAACCATCAGATGTAAACTCTCATCCTCATTCAACTAATGATTTGGCTATAAGTGTTGTGCATAACGGGATAATAGAGAACTATGCCAAGTTAAGAGAAAGACTTAAGTCTAAAGGATATACATTTTTGTCAGAAACAGATACTGAAGTTATACCTAACTTAATACACTACTATTACAAAGGAAATTTATTGGAGGCAATTATTAAAGCTACAAGCAAAATGGAGGGAAGCTATGCAATTGGAGTTATTTGCAAAGCTGAGCCTGATAAAATAGTTGCTGTAAGAAAAGATAGTCCTCTTATTGTAGGATTAGGAAAAGGAGAAAGCTTTATAGCTTCAGACATTCCTGCAGTATTAAATTACACAAGAGATGTTTACCTGCTAAACGATAAGGAATTTGTTGTTATTGATAAGGATGGAGTAAGTTTATTTAATGAAGAAGCTGAAAAAATCGAAAAAGAAATATATCATGTGACTTGGAATGCAGATGCTGCAGAAAAAGGCGGATATGAAGATTTTATGATAAAGGAAATTAATGAGCAGCCTAAAGCAATAAAGGATACTATGACTTCCAGAATAGTATTAGGAGAAAAAATACAACTGGATGATATTAAAATAACTAAAGAAGATTTGGAGAAGATTGACAGGGTGTTTATTGTTGCTTGCGGAACTGCATATCATGCGGGATTAGTAGGTAAAACATTTATAGAAAGATGGGCAAAGGTTCCTGTAGAAGTTGATATAGCTTCAGAATTCAGGTATAGAGAACCATTAATTACAGATAAATCACTTTTAATTGTTGTAAGTCAGTCTGGAGAAACAGCAGATACTTTAGCAGTATTAAGAGACAGCAAGAAAAAAGGAGCAAGAGTACTGGCAATAACTAATGTTGTAGGAAGCTCTGTATCAAGAGAAGCAGATGATGTTATATACACTTGGGCAGGACCGGAAATAGCAGTAGCATCTACAAAGGCATATGTAACTCAATTGATAGCATTCTATATAGTTTCTTTATATTTTGCTGACTTAAAAGGAACATTAAAGGCAGAAGAAATAGAAGAGATTAAGAAGGAAATGATTCAATTGCCAGAGAAAGCAAAAGAAATTTTGGGTAATTTAGAAACAATTCAAAGATTTGCTTCAGAACATTACATGGAAAAGGATATTTTCTTCCTGGGAAGAGGAGTAGACTATGGAGTAAGTCTTGAAGGATCTTTGAAATTGAAGGAAGTAACTTATATACATTCAGAAGCTTATGCTGGAGGGGAATTAAAACATGGTCCTATAGCATTAATTGAAGATGGCACTGTAGTGCTTACAACACTTACTCAAACTAAGTTAATTGACAAAATGGTAAGTAACATAAAAGAAGTGGTAACAAGAGGGGCAAGAGTTGTAGGAATTTGCTATAAGGGGCATGTTGATGCTGACAATTGTCTTGATTACGTAATTGAAATACCTAAAACAATGGATCTTTTAGCACCTGTACTTTCAGTTATACCTCACCAGTTAATTGCGTACTATGTTGCCAAAAATAAAGGTCTTGATGTTGATAAACCAAGAAATCTGGCAAAATCAGTTACTGTTGAATAATATTAATAAATAACAGAAAAGTTGTTGCAGATGAGTTTTAAGATATAATAAAGTAAGGTACGGGATTTTTATTTCGTACCTTTCTTATTTTTATCCAATAGGAAAGTGAATTCTTTTTCCAAGGTAACCAATGTAACATTATTAAAAATATAATCATAACCTAAATAGTAAATATTATTTAAGTGGTGACAAATGTGAATCCATATCCAGTTGGGACAATGCTGTACACAATTCAGCCATATGACAACTTGTGGATGCTGGCTCAAAGATATGATACTGACATAAATACAATCGCTTCTGCAAATCAAGAAATAGACTTGAGCTCATTTCCTATTGGACAAAGTATTTTTATATGTCCTGGTTATGGATACTACCTTGAAAGCTATGGAATCATGACTCCAGTTATCAGCAAAAAAGAGGCAGATTTAAAGGATTATTTGCGAATGCTATGGGAGCAGCATGTTGCCTGGACCAGACTGGTTATTCTCAGCATGGTCTTCGACTTGCCAGATGTTGACCTTGTTACTAACAGGCTTCTCAGGAACCCAAAAGATTTTCAGGCTGCATTAAGACCTTTTTATGGAGACATGATTGCTTTTAAGTTTGCGGCTTTATTTACAAGCCATCTTGCCATAGCAGGAGAACTTGTCAAGGCAGCTAAGGCAGGTAATAACCAGGCTGCAACGGATGCTGAGAAAAGATGGTACGCCAATGCTGATGAAATAGCTTTTTTCCTCGCTCAAATAAATCCTTACTGGTCACAAGGTGACTGGAGAACAATGCTGCATGAACATTTGAGAATGACAAAACAGGAAGCTGTTGATATGCTTACTAAAAATTATGCAGCAGGTATTAGTCAGTATGATGCCATTGAAAAGCAAGCTCTGAAAATGGCTGGCGTGATGGCAGAAGGTATTGCCAGTCAATTTTCAAATAAATTTGTAGGGTAATTTGCCTCCTTAAATTAACAACGTATCCTAAGTTTCCTGCCCCTATTCTTGGTGTGAAAGAATATCCTTATGATAAATATGTAAAATCCAGCTTATAGATTATAAATAGCAGTTCTTTTTGTTATCACGGTATGAAGGAAAGTAATATTTTATATAATGTAAGCATACTATGAGAGAGTAGTATAATAATTTTTTAGGTGGGATAAACTATGCTTTCAAGTATGGATTTTGTTCAGCAGTCTCTTGCATTGCATCTTTTTTTTGCAAGGATTATGAAGGAACACTCTTTTTTTCTTGAACTGGGGTTTACACCAAGGGATAGTAATTTTACTAGTCAGGCAGATGATTTTAGAATGTGCTTTGATGGACTTTTAGGAGAAGCAGTTTCACTTTCCAATGGTGTTGTTAATAAAGAGGTACTTCAATCAGGTGAAGTAATAACACCGTATACTATAGAGGCAGAAAGACTCTCTGCATACTATACAGGAGTAAAGATACCAGGCAGATTAACACAGGCAGAGGCTGGACTGATGGGCGGAGATATGATGGCAGGCAATCTGTTGCTTGAAGAAAGGGTTGCTATGCTTAACCAAAGAGCAATGGGGATGACTGCGGCTCTGATACAGTTTAAAAGAACTATTCTTTCTAATGTTCTAACCTGCAAAATGTTCACTGTTAGTTATCCATTGCTGATTGACCACATTATGAGGGAAGCAAAGTTATATCTAAGAATGGTGCAAAGGCTTCAAAATAGAGAGGATATAGATATTGAAAGAGAGGCTTTTGAACAGGAATTCTTTTGGAATAGAATTATGGCAGAACATTCAAAATTTATCAGGGGATTACTTGACCCAAGTGAAGATGAGCTGATAAATACAGCCAATGATTTTGGTAATGAATTTGACAAGTTAACTGCGGAAGCAAAAGCGGCTATGGACATGACCGTACCTTTAGCAAAGGTCACAGATGATAGCTTAACAGCCACACAAAAGATTCGTGACTTTAAGGAACAAGGAACTAAAGGGTTACTTAGTTGTAAGATAAAGTCAATAATCATTCCTTTGCTTGGAGACCATGTTTTGCGCGAAGCCAGCCATTTCCTGAGACTTTTAAGAAGTTTTGAGGGGATAAAGTAACAAAGATGAGTTTGGAAGGAAAATACATAGGATGTGAAATGGAATAGCCTTGAAAATAAATAACCTGTTGAAGTTCTCATAACTTTAGCAGGTTATTTTTTTATATAATATTAAACATTGGTTCTAAAGATAAGTCTTAAGTATGAAAGTAACATATAAATAACAATCTTCATATTATAAAAAGGTAATATTTGGTTAAGGAGGGTATAAATGTACCATAGTCATTATTACTCAGGAAAGACATCTTTCGATGATGGCCATAGACACAAGTTCAGAGGAGAAACTTCATCAGCTCCAACTGGAGTACCTCATGTGCATTATATAGTTGGATATACAACTCGTGAAGATGGACACAGACACTACTATGCCATTCAAACAAGTCCAGACTATGATGTTGAGGGGGGACACATTCACTATATTTCCGGTATAACTTATATCTCTCAAGAACATTATCATTATATGAATAGTGATACAGATGTAGGGCCTGAATAAGGAGTACAGAAAAACCCCCTGGTATTGGGGGGGGTTCACTTAATTTGAAATACTTTATATAACTCGTTTAAGTATAAAGAAACAGAAGCACTGAAGTGCCTCTATTTATTAAGTATTCATCAGTAGTAAGGATAGTAGTAAGGGGGATATCGCAATAAAGCTAATGCAGCTAAAGCAGCAAATGGGAAACGTCTGCGTCTGAAGCGTCTGAATCTTCTTCTTCTTCTTCTTCTGGGATGCGTATCACCGTAATATTGACGTTCTTCATCAAATTCTCGCTCCATTACGTCCTCACCAATCAGTACGTTGACTCCATCCATATCTGCGTCTTCAATGATTCCATCAAGTTCACTTCCATCTTTCAGTGTGATAATACAGTGATAGTATTGGTATTTCTTACAGCGGTCAAATAAAGATTTCATGTCTTCGTTATAGTCATTTCTTTCTAAACTCATTTTTAATCATCTCCTTTCCGTACTATGGTATTCACTTGCAGAGAAATTTGTGCCATTTTAATGGATAAACATTCATAAACGAATCAGATAAACAAGCTTATATTGAGGAGATATTGGTAAAACTATGAAAAAACAAGTAATGGAATTACAATCCCAAAGTTTAATATACATATCACTTTTAAACTTACTGCTGTATATGAATATATTATAAACTAATATTTGAGGAATGGGATTGTGGATATTTTTAATTTATCCCCTGAAGAAATTTCTGCATTATCGCTAGTAATAGCTATAGCATTGTCAAAGCAGTATACTGACGATGACCAACTGGGAATACTGGCAGTCTTTTTCACTGCAATTGGTGATATCTTAGGTTTAATCCAACTTCAGAGATTGACTTTAACTGAAAAAGTTCAAAAAGCCCAAAATGATGGCAATGACCAGGAAAGCAATGGAACTGGAAAGAATAAATCTAGCAAATCAGGTTCTTAAATAACTTGACAGATTATCAACACTATTCTAAAACATAGTTAAATAATTAGGTTAAAGTTAGTTTATAGCTTTAAAAAGGACTAAAATGCCTGGCAGCAGATTAGTCCTTATATAAATTCTGGAAATAATTATTCTTAAATATTTGATGTATAGCCAAAAATAGGGTATCATTAAAAGAGACATAGATACTATTAGGATGAAGAGGTATTTTATGATAAAAATACAAGAATGGCTTACATCAATAATAAATATAAGTCTTAAAATTTTATTTTTTATTTTAATAATTGGAACTTTTTTAGCTTCAATATTTTTTTTGTCAGGTTCAGGAATTCTAAACATATGTTTTTTTATGTTTTTTCTGATTTCGGGAGTAGGCCTACGGGTTCTTATGAAGAAAAAAATAAGTGCTGATAAATTGATAACCATAATAGTTATTTATGGTTTTTTCATCAGGATGCTATGGGCATTATCAATAAACAGCATACCTGCTTCAGATTTTGAAGTGATGTATAATCAAAGCACAGCAGTTTTAAGAGGAGAGTATTATATATTCAAGGGCACTACTTATTTTGCAAGGTTTCCCCATTTGACAATAACAGTGTTGTATTTTGCTTTTATAAGAAATTTTTTCTCACAGCCCCTGGTTGTATTGAAGATTATAAATGTAATTTCATCAACAAGTGTAATTTTTCTTTGTTATCTCATAGCAAAAGAAGTTTTTAACTCTAAAACAAAAGCAATTTGGACGGGCTTTATTGCAGCAATATATCCTCCTGTAATAATATATTCAGCTGTTTATTGTTCGGAGAATATTGCTATTCCATTTTATCTGTTGAGTGTATATATCTTTATTTTGACAATTAAAAATAAAAAAAACCGAAGGTTTTTATTGCTTTCAGCTGTCAGCTTAAGTATAGGAAATTTATTCAGGATGGTTGCCCCTGTTATGCTGATAGCCTTCATTATGTATACTTTGATATATACAAGACAGCATATAAAAAGCAAGGTAATATCGTCAGTGTATTTAGCTTCGGGTTTTTTAATCCCTTTACTAATAGTGAGCAACTTGTTATTGTCTATGGGAATTACAGAATTTCAGCTTTGGAAAGGAAGTGAATCTCCATGGACATCAATTTTAAAGGGAACCAATTTAAGTACTTATGGAAGATTTAATTCTGAAGATGCAGTTATTGTGGATAAATATAATTATGATTACTATAAGGTAGAAAATGCATGTAAGGAAATAGTAAAAGAAAGGTTAACCACAACTCCGGTATATAAATTAGCTGCTTTCTTTGTGATAAAGTATGCAATACAATGGGCAGAGGGAGACTGTGGAGGGATACTATGGGCAAATAAGGATTTGGGTCCGCAGGATATGAAAGTAGACCTGAATACTTCAGCACATTTTTATGTACAGTTGTTTTATTTAACTGCAGTAATATTCATTTACAAGGGATTATTCAATAAAAAGCAGTATTTAGAAAATCCAATAATTAATCTGTTTTATATAATTTACTGCGGATATGGATTGCTTTATTTGATTACAGAATCGCAATCAAGGTATTCATTCATTGTCAGCTGGCTTTTTATAATATTACCTTTTACAGCTTTCAAGGATGACAGATTTTTTGAAGAAATAAATTAATTGTAATTAAGGAGAATAAGATGGAAAAGAATAAGTTGATATCAGTTGTAGTACCTATGTATTTTGAACAGGATGTTGCTGAGGAATGTTACAGCAGGCTTAAAAAAACAGTGGAAGAAAATAATATCAATTATGAGTTTATATTTATAAATGATGGTTCCACAGATAGAACATTAGAAATATTAAAAAAGATCGGTAATGTCGATAAAAATGTTAAAATCATAGATTTTGCAAGGAATTTTGGACACCAGGTTGCAGTTACTGCCGGTATTTTTCATGCAAAGGGAGATGCTGTTGTATTAATAGATGCGGACTTACAAGACCCTCCTGAATTGATAGTTGATATGATACATAAATGGCAGGAAGGATATGATGTTGTTTATGGAAAGCGAGCTAAAAGAAAGGGTGAAAGTGCCTTTAAGCTTATAACAGCAAAATATTTTTACAAGTTTTTAGAAGCGATGTCAGAAATTAAGATTCCAAAGGATACTGGGGATTTCAGGCTTATGGACAGAAAAGTAGTTGAGGCATTTAAAATGATGCCTGAAAGAAACAGGTTTATACGAGGTATGGTCAGCTGGATTGGATTTAAGCAGACATTCATAGAATATCAGCGTGATGAAAGATATGCAGGAGAAACGAAATATCCCTTAAAAAAGATGATCCGTTTTGCATCGGATGGAATAATTTCTTTTTCGTCAAAGCCATTAAAACTGGTTACAGATCTAGGTATAATTACCATATTGGTTTCTTTTGCATTACTTATATATATTATTTTTGAGAAATTGTTTTTGAAAAGTACCATTGAAGGATGGGCGTCCATAATGGTGGGAATTACATTTTTCAGCGGAATTCAGATCTTTTCATTAGGAATCATAGGATCCTATATTTCAAGAATTTATGATGAAAGTAAAAACAGACCTTTATATTTTATAAAGGAAAAAATAAATTTTGAAGAATAACCATAATAGTTAAATTTTTTGTTTATAAATTATAAATATTGGGTAAATCTATAAGGGCAAATTTGAAGTTCTCTAAGAATTTCAAATTTGCCCTTATCTTTATTGCATAGGAAAGTGACGAAGTCACTTCTCTTAACAAAACCCTCAGAGCATTAAAAGAGTATATTATGTTAAATTGATACTGGTATAATTATAGATAAGAAGAATATTTCATCAGTATTGACATTTTAATAAAATAGTAATAGAGTATAATTGTACACACCCCCTATGGGTGGGGGTTATTTTGCAGGAAAAAGGGAATAAAGTAATAGATTTAGTCCGTGCCATGATTTTCATGATAAAGCATTATAGTACTTTTTATAAGGAGGGAATTCATATGATAAAAAAGTCTTTAAAAATAGAGGGTATGACTTGTGCAGCTTGTGCTAAAGCTGTAGAGAGAGCAACTAAAAAAGTTCCTGGAGTAATTGAAGCTGATGTGAATTTTGCAACAGAAAAGCTTAATGTTACTTTCGATGAAGAAAAGGCAGGAGTACCAGATATTCAGGCTGCTGTTGAGAAAGCCGGATATAAAGCTGTAATAGAATCAAATAGTAAAATATTTAATATTGAGGGTATGACTTGCGCAGCCTGTGCTAAAACAATAGAAAGAGTTACGAGTAAACTGGACGGAGTTATTGAAGCAAACGTGAACTTTGCTACAGAGAAGTTAACCGTCAGTTATGAGCCTTCAAAGGTTAGGTTGTCCGATATAAAAAGGGCTGTGGAGAAAGCTGGATATAAGGCACTTGAGGAAGAAACAACAACTGTAGATGAGGATAAAGTAAGGAAAGAGAAAGAAATAAAATTATTATGGAAGAGATTCGTTATATCTTTGATATTTACAATTCCTCTCCTTGCTGTTTCTATGGGGCATATGATAGGGGAAAGATTGGGGTTCAGCCTTCCTGAAATTATTGACCCTATGATGAACCCAAAAAACTTTGCAATTGTGCAGCTTGTTCTGGTGATTCCTGTAATGATTGTTGGGAACAGGTTCTTCAGAGTAGGATTTAAATCCCTGATAAGAAGGAGTCCTAATATGGATTCTCTCATTGCCATGGGTACATCGGCAGCATTTTTATATGGAATATTTGCAATTGTACAGATTTTTTACGGAAATACAGACTATGCATTTGAGTTATATTTTGAATCCGCAGCAGTTATCCTTACTCTTATTACTCTGGGTAAGTATTTGGAATCAGTTACAAAAGGGAAAACTTCAGAAGCCATAAAAAAACTCATGGGTCTTGCCCCAAAGACTGCCATAATAATAAGGAATGGGCAGGAAGTTGAGATAGGCATTGAAGAAGTGGAATTGGGAGATGTTATAGCTGTAAAACCAGGTGAAAAGATGCCGGTGGATGGTGAAGTGATTGAGGGAATGACCTCTGTAGATGAGTCTATGCTTACCGGAGAGAGCATACCTGTGGAAAAGACTGTGGGGGATAAGATAATTGGTGCAAGTATAAACAAAAATGGTGCAATCAGATATAAAGCCACAAGAGTAGGAAAAGACACAGCTTTAGCTCAAATAATAAAACTTGTGGAAGAAGCTCAAGGTTCCAAGGCACCCATAGCTCAATTAGCTGATGTGATATCAGGCTACTTTGTACCTATAGTTATAGCATTAGCTATTATATCAGCATCTGCATGGTATATTGCAGGTGAGACAGCAGTATTTGCCCTGACTATATTTATATCAGTTTTAGTAATTGCCTGTCCTTGTGCACTGGGATTGGCAACTCCTACTGCTATCATGGTGGGTACAGGTAAAGGTGCGGAATATGGAGTCTTGATAAAAAGCGGGGCTGCTTTAGAAACAGTTCATAATATAAAAACTGTAGTATTCGATAAAACGGGAACTATTACTGAAGGCAAACCTAAGATTACAGACGTTTTTGCCGTAAAAGGAATAAAAGAAGATGATTTGCTGCAGTTTGCAGCATCAGCAGAGAAGGGTTCTGAACACCCCCTTGGTGAAGCCATAGTTAAAGGTGCAGAAGAAAAGGGAATTGAATTAAAGAAGGTAGATTTCTTCAGGGCAGTTCCTGGCTATGGAATTCAGGTTAAAATAGATGGTAAAGATATTTTGTTAGGAAATAAAAAACTTATGGATGAAAGTAAGATTTCCTTAGAAAATTTAAAAGAAACCTCTGATAAGTTAGCCGAGGATGGGAAGACTCCGATGTATGTGACCATTAATGGAAGTATGGCAGGAATTATTGCAGTGGCGGATACTGTCAAAGAAAGCAGCAGAAGAGCTATAGAAAAACTTCATGATATGGGAATAGAAGTGGCAATGATAACCGGGGATAATAAAAGAACTGCTGAAGCAATTGGGAAACAAGTAGGAATAGACAGGATTTTGGCAGAAGTTCTTCCACAGGATAAAGCCAGTGAAGTTAAAAAGCTTCAGGGAGAAGGAAAAAAGGTTGCCATGGTTGGTGACGGAATTAATGATGCTCCAGCTCTTGCGCAATCAGATATAGGTATTGCCATAGGTTCAGGTACGGACGTTGCGATTGAATCCGCAGATATAGTTCTTATGAGGGGTGATTTGATGGATGTTCCTGCTGCCATTCAGCTTAGTAAGAAAACCATCAGAAATATTAAACAAAATCTCTTCTGGGCATTTGGATATAACACCTTAGGTATTCCAGTCGCTATGGGGATATTATATATATTCGGCGGTCCTCGTCTGAATCCTATCATTGCGGCAGCAGCTATGAGCTTCAGCTCTGTGTCAGTTCTATTGAATGTGCTAAGATTAAAAGGATTTAAACCAGTCAGGTAAGAAGTGAAAAAGTATGTATTAATAAGGAGGAAAGATAATGAAAAAGAAGATATTAATTGAGGGTATGAGCTGTAATCATTGTGTTAAGCATGTGAGGGAAGCACTAAGTGATTTCAATGTGGTAACAAATGTAGAGGTGAATTTAGAAGATAAATATGCAATTCTGGAGTCAGGTGCTGAGGTTGAAGACAAAGATATAAAAGCCGCAATTGATGATGCAGGATATGAGGTTGCAGGAATAGAGGTTCTGCAGTAAATAAAATAGGATGTTTCAAAACTAATTATGTTTTGAAACATCCCATTTTGTTTGTGAAAAGTTATTTTAAAAGATCTTTTTTCTTCAGGTATTCCTCTTCATCAATTTCACCGTTAGCAAATCTTATTTTTAAAATATCCAATGGGGAGGGTTTGCTTTCATTTCTATTAAGATAACAGCATCCTTTTCCATCAGGATGATATAGGAATAAAAATACTATAACTATTAAAAGTATAGGAAATAGCATCATAATAACAACTCCTTTCTTTAGCTATATTATATTCATAAATTGTGAAGGAAATATGGAGAATGATTTTTCAGGCTAAGAGGACAGAGTGTTATTTACAGGAAGAGTTATTGTGAAAGCAGTGCCTTTTCCTTCTTTGCTTTTGACAGTTATTTCGCCGCCGTGAGCTTCCACAAATGCTTTGGTAATTGTAAGTCCGATACCGGAACCTCCTGTATCTGAACTGCGGGATAAATCACTTCTGTAGAATCTTTCAAATATGAAAGGAAGATTTTCTTCAGGAATTCCTATGCCGTTGTCGATTACCTTTATTACAATGGTCTCCTGTTCCCCGCTTAATATTACTGTGACTTTCCCCTTTTCTTTTAAATACATATAAGAATTTGAAAGCAGGTTATTGATTATCTGCTTGAATTTGTCCTTATCTATTAATGCATTGATATCAGGCATTATTGTGCTTTCTAACTGATAGTTATTTTTTGTATAAAGAGGCCTGAAAGAATCAACTATCTTTTCCAGCTCAACTGACAGATTAACTGCCGTCAGATTTAGTTTTAGGGTTTCCTGTTCATATTTAGCAAGATTACGAAGATTATCTACAAGTTTTGTAAGACGTTCTATTTCTTCATAGAAAGATTCGAATCTTTCAGGGGTTGGCTCCCAGATACCGTCTATAAAGGCTTCAATATGAGTTTTAAGTGTCGTCAGCGGAGTTCTCAATTCATGAGCTATATCAGAAGTGAGCCTTTTTCTCAGCATTTCCTGCTCGCTTAAAGTTCTGGCAAGATAATTTATTGAGTTGGAAAGATCAATTATCTCGGAAGTGCTTGTATTTATAGATGATCTGCTCTCTAGATTTCCGCAGCGTATTTTATTTGCAGTACGGGTTATATTTACAATAGGTTTTGAAATTTGTCTTGAAATAATAACACTGATGAATAATGCAAAAATTAATGCTATAAAGGCAGACAACAAAAATGAATGATTTAATGTGCTCATGAAAAAAACAGAACCTGAAGAGAGATATGAGGTACCTAAGTAACCAATTGTTACTGTTCCGACACTTTTTGAATCAACCAGAATCTGATAAGTATTTTCGGTATATTCACCTAAGTTAATCCCGGAAAAATTTTTCATCATAGATCTCATTGAATTTCCCATGGCGTTTTTCTTTTTTAAATGAGAGGCTCCCGATGAGTAAATGACATTGTTTTTTGAATCTTTAACTTCTATAAATAAATCCTGAAGTTCTGCATACCTTTGCAATTCATCTTTATGAAAATTAGAAAAACCAGCAGTTTCACTATATAGACCTTCAACAATCCTTACTGCATTATCAACTTTTGTATTATGTTCATCGATTAAATATTTGCCGAATTTTTTTTCCACCATGTAATTTGAGATAAGGCTGGTTAATGTAATGGAACCTAAAATTGCAGTGATTATAACAAGAGAAAGTTTTTTCACTAAGGATATCCTCATTATTATACCTCCTTGGAGTCAGGAGAAAATTTATATCCTATACCATAGACAGTAGTTATATATTTATGGTATTTATCATTATCTTCTATCTTTTGGCGGATATTTTTAATATAAGTGTCAACTGTTCTGTCAAAACCTTCATAATCAATGCCAAAGGCTTTTTCAACAAGATCCTCTCTGGGGAAGACTTGGCCAGGGTTAGTGAGAAGAACAGTAAAAACTTTAAATTCGTTGGTTGTTAAGTTTACAGGCTTACCTTGTTTTTTAACAAGCATCTTTTTAATATCAACTTCCAAATCACCGTTATTAAAGGTTAAAACATCAGCAGCAGGAATAATGTCATTATAAGATCTTCTTAAAAGGGCCCTGACTCTTACAACCAGTTCACGGACACTGAAAGGTTTTGTTATATAGTCATCTGCGCCCATTGATATCCCGTCAATTTTCTCATCTTCATCAACTTTTGCAGTCAGCATTATAATTGGTACATTTGAAAAAGTCCGTATTTTACGGCATACTTCTTCTCCGGTTATTTTAGGAATCATTAAATCTAAAATAATAAGATGAATTGTTTCAGTTTTAAAAATATTTAAAGAAGCCTCGCCATCCATGGCAGTGACTATATGAAAACCTTCTTTTTCCAGGTAAGCTTTAACTACATCCAATATTTTTTGTTCATCATCAACTACAAGTATTTTAAAGTCATTTTTCAAAAGAATCACCGCCTATAATTAATCCTGTTGAATTAATTATAAGTTATTGTTTTTAAAAAAACTAGAGAGCATAGCCCTCTAGTCCTTTTTAGAAAGTATTTCTTTTCTCTTAAGGTATTCTTCTTCGGTATATTCTCCTTTAGCAAATTTTTCATCCAGTATTCTTAAAGGATCGTTGTCATCAGCCTTTGAAATACTGTTAATATGAGCATTATGCTTTTTAAACATTCTTATAGCAACTATAACTAAAACTATAAATATCAGAAGTTTTATGCCTGCAATGGCGAGGAACCATCCGGTTCCAATTGTACCAGCACCTAAGCCCATTCGTCCGGAACCTGCTCCGCCTCCGAAATAACCGAATCCATGACGAGCCAAACTCATAAACATATATAATTCCTCCTTCTTTAACCAGACTCCGAATATCTGATTGTTATGATTATCCGGATTATATTTAAATATTTAATATTTCTTTATAATTTATTATATATGGTAAGTGTGGAGGAATTATGAAGAAAAAATATGCTCTCAGGTATTTTATTGTTTTTCATTGCCCGTATCCGCCTTGTATAAAACTAAGCATTTCTTTTGATTACAAATTTGAAGTTTGCAATCAGTACCTATATAATTTAAATATAAGGAAAGGTTACTGATAATAATCATGAGTTCCTGATAGTAAGATCTTTTTCGTTAGGAGTGAACAAATATGAAAGAAAAAAATAATCAATCAGCTCTGATATCATTAATAGTTATGTTTATTGGATTTATTATTACACTTTTTTTAGATAGAGGGGTGATGATAATTCTTCTCCAAAGTGGATTTGAAGCAGGATTAGTGGGAGGATTAGCAGATTGGTTTGCAGTAACGGCATTATTCAGATATCCCATGGGTATCCCCATTCCCCATACTGCAATATTGCCGAATAACCGCAACAGAATAACAAAGTCTTTGGTTTCAATGGTAGAGAATAACCTGCTGAGTAAGGAAAGTATTCTGTTCAAAATAAATAATCTGCAGATTACAAGAAAATTACTGAATATATGTATAATCAACATTTCCTCAGAGGAGTTTGAAACAGGAATAATACATCTTGTAAATCGCATGACAAACTCACTACCACGTGAAAAATTCTCACAATATATATCGGAATTAATAAAAGAGAATATGCATAAGATTGACTCATCAAAACTTATTGAGACAGCAGGAGATATATGTCTTAAATATAATTATGAGCAGAAGTTATTAGATTTCCTAATTGATATCTTAAGGGATGAAATAAAGAAAACAGAGTTCAGGAATGAAATAGGGAATTCTGCTGTAAAGGCAATAAGCAGGATTGAAATGAATCCGCTGCTTAAGTATACTGTAAATACTGCCATTAAAGCTGTGGGGGCAGAAAAAACCGGGGAAATAGTGCAAGATGCAATTCTTATTATTTTAAGGGATCTGAATACTCCGGGAAACAGAAGCAGACATATGGTAATAGAGTCATTAGGATACCATATAAGTAAAGCAAGCAGCAGTGAAGCCATAAATGAAGGCTTTAACGCCATTAAGGAAAATCTGCTCAGCAGCAAGGAAATCAATGATATTCTTACGGAGCAGGTTGACAACGCACAGGGAGTTGTACTGAGAATAGTGAGGGATGAGGCTTTTATAAAAGAAAAAGTAGTTCCAGTGCTAAAAAATATATTGATTGAAATTTCAGAAGATCAGGAAGTAATTGATAAGATTGAAGGCTACATAAGAACTCAAATTGTTGAATATACTGATAAAAATCATGATAAAATAGGAAATCTGGTGGAAGAAAATATTGAAAAGCTGGATAATGAGACATTAATAAGCATGATAGAAGAAAAGGTAGGAAATGATTTGCAGTGGATAAGAGTAAATGGTGCAATATGCGGATTTATTATCGGAATTGCATTAGGTGCCATCAGGCTGGTGTTGAAAAGGTAAGGCAATTTTAAAGGCAGCCATGGATTAATCCATGGCTGCCTTTGCTTTTGCAGAACCTTATAGGTCTGCAAAAGCTGTTTTATAGTATTTGCCGTTTACAGAAGCAGTAATGCCAGAGTTGTATAAAGAAATGAAGGTTCCTTTATATTTCATTTCTTTGTTGTTTTTTAAATCAACAATTAATTTTTCAGTATCATTTATGATTAAAATTTCACCGGAACTTGTAACAAAAATATCTTCTTCATTTACTTTTTGTGCTAAACTTATTGATTTCCATTGAGAGGTATCTTTGCTGTTTGAGGAACCATAAAGAATCTTAGTAACCTTTTCCCCATTCAATTGTCCCAGGTACATAATACTGTTATTATCTATACCTAAAATTTTTGTTTTTATCCCAGTATTGATAGTAATTTTAGCCTGGGGCTGAGTTAAAAATACTTTTCCGCTGGTATCCTGATAAACCAGCCTTTCTTCTCTTGGTATAACAAATATATCAGTTAAAGAAGAAACTTGAAGGGTAACTTTCTTAGCCTGGGTCTGATTAATGTCCATTCTGTAAACCGAAGCTTTGCCAAGACTGTTTTCAGCTTCTATGTATGTTACTCCTGTAATTGTTGAAGCTTTTATTGAGTTGATTTTTGACTTCCCTTCAGCACTGGTTATGGAAGAAATTTTTTGTTTGTTATTTTTCTCTGAATCATAATTATATAAGACAAACATATTTCCTTTAACAGTACTTTCTTTCTGAACCAGAAGCATAATATTCCTGTCCTGAAGCCAGGTGAAATAAACTGTTTCATCACTGTTTTCATTGGGCAGTGTTTTCTTTTCGCCTGTGGTTGAATTGATAATCTTAAGATCGGAATCTTCCATGTAAGCAAGAAACTTGCCGTTATAAGATACTTGAAGGCTGCTTAAATCATTTGGTAAAGCTATGTGTTTTTCTTTTTCTTCCTGAGCTTTTTTTACTGAAATTTCTTTAACATTTACATCTGCATTATCCTTAAAATAGAATTTATCTAGCCAAAATAAACCAAGGCATTGTATTGTTATAGAGATTACGGCACAAGCTGCCAGAGCCTTGAAATTCTTCATGAGTTTATTCTCTCCCTTACTTTACAATTATTGAAGAAACTATAGATCTTTCTCCTAAACCATTAGACAGCGTATTTACAATTTCTCCATTAAGATACATGGTAGCAGATTTTCCTCCGTCTAAGTTCAGGGCTGTTACACACTTGCCTTCCTTGAGCATTATTGTCTGCAGCTCCTTAATTGTAGCACCCATTCCGTTCAGGATGCTTCTTCCGTCTATTACTACCAAAACAATGGAGCCATCTGCCCTTTGACCTATTGCAGTTCTGGGAGCGACTCCCTGAGAACTGCTGATTCCTGTCAAAGGAGCTGGTTTTCCTTCTTTCACTAAAACAGGAGAGAAGGAAAGGGATTCCATTACGTTTTTCTTTTTAAGATCATTCAGAGAATAGTCCCCTGCAAGAAGAGTGCCATCACTGGTTATACCAAAACAGCATTGCTTAACATAATCAGAATTTAAGTCTGAAAAAATAACTTTTCCCTGGGACATAATTATGCCTGAAGGAATTCCGCCGTTTCCGGAACTTGTAACGGTGCTTGATTGGTCAACAAAGGCTCCTCCGTTAATTGCAGCTACGGCATTGTTTTTAACAGCCATTTGAGAAGTTGTTTCTCCCTGGGTGTTTAAGGTGTCAGTATAAGCTACCTTAACTCTTAAGGGATTACTGATTACCAGCATATACCCTTGGAATCTTTTACCCTCAAAATCAAATCTTTGAATTGTATCATCAGCCTTGTTATTTATGCTGACCACTGAAGCATTTGATTCAGTGGTTTCATCAGAGCTGCTGGTGGAATTAAGGATTTCATTGATTTTATCCTCGGATAAAAATGCTGTAGCTAGGTACTGATGGCTCATAGTTGACATTGCAGATCCCACATATATTTTTTTTGCATTGTCAAATGGTCCGTACAGCAGAATAAAAGGACCTGTAACAATAGTAAATAACAGGGTAAAGCAGGTAAGAAAGAAAAGCCTCTTCCAGGGAGATTTTTTTTTTCTTCTCTTTACTCTTTTTTTATTAAGATTTTTATTGATAACCATATTTAATCTCCAATTTTTAAACAAGTAAATATTACATATTTATACTAATTTTAACCTATTTTTCATTAAAAGTTTTTAAAAAATAGTTACTATTTTTTGATAAATTCATATAAATTTATCCAGTATAAAAAAAAACAATAAATATGAGGGTGGTAGATCATTTCTTTATATAATCTACACATTTTCCTGGTATTATTTTTTAAGAGCAGCAGAATGTTTATATTGACAATAAAAAAATAAGATGGTATTTTTAATATAAATCATAGTAACATAGTAGGTAAAATATAATATAATAATTAAACAAATGGCGATGTTATAGGGAGACTTTACGGAAACTTAACTTATGCATGTTGAATTCTTCGAGAGTTGAAAGAAGAATCGGCATACATAAGTTAATAGTTGAAGTTGGTTCCCTATACTGAAGAACAAATTCAAAGATTTAAATGAAACATATTTTTTTCTTATTCAGGAGAAAGAGAGCAGGAGGTATTCTTGTATGATGCCTCCTGAAAATAACCCTAAAAACCTAGTAAATATATAGAAATACAATATTAATGTACTGATGAAGATATGGGGTGATATTATGGTAAATAAATCTACAAACGTGGTTTGGCATAAAATGAATGTGACAAGAACTGATCGGGAGAATTTACTTAATCAAAATGGTGTGCTTTTATGGTTTACCGGGCTTTCGGGATCAGGAAAATCTACTGTTGCTTCAGCCTTGGAAAAAAAGCTCCATCATGAAGGAAAGCTTACATATACACTGGATGGAGACAATTTAAGGCATGGTTTAAATAAAGATTTAGGGTTTTCTGATGAAGACAGAGTGGAGAATATAAGAAGGATTGGAGAAGTATCGAAACTGTTCACAGACGCAGGCATAATAACTTTAGCTACTTTCGTTTCACCTTTCAGAAGGGATAGGCAGAAAGTAAGAGAATTGTTAGGTAAGGATTTTATTGAGGTGTATATAGATTGTCCTTTGGAAGAATGTGAGAAACGAGATCCAAAGGGAATTTACAAAAAGGCAAGAGCTGGCGAGATAAAACATTTCACTGGAATAGATTCTCCTTATGAAGAGCCTTTAAATCCTGAAATAACTGTATCAACACATTTAAATACATTGGAAGAATGTGTTGATAAGATAATAAGATATCTTAATGGGGGAACTTATGAAACTGAAAGCTAAGATTATCAATACAGATATTCTAATAATCGGAGGAGGAGCTGCAGGCTGTTTCTCAGCTATAAAGGCTGGCGAAAATAAAGATGTAAAAATTCTTATTGCAGAAAAAGCAAACATAAAGAGAAGCGGATGCCTGGCTGCAGGGGTAAATGCTTTAAATGCATACATTACGGAAGGTGAAACTCCTGAATCATTTTTAGAATACGTTAAGGATGAGTTCAGCGGGGTAATAAGGGAAGATTTAGTATACTCCATTGCAAAGAGACTTAACAGCGTTACAAAAGATATAGAGGAATCAGGTCTTCCAATATTGAAGGATGAAGAAGGGAAATATATTTCCAGAGGAAAGAGAAGCATAAAGATAAATGGGGAAAACATAAAACCTTTGTTAGCTGATGAAGTGGCAAGAAGGAATAATATAGAAGTTTTAAATGGATTAAATATAATTGATTACATAGTTGAAGAAAATGAAGTAATAGGAGCCTATGGGTTCTCCATAAAGGAAGATGTGCTTTATGTTATCTATTCCAAAGCAGTTATATGTGCAACAGGAGGAGCAGCAGGAATTTATAAGCCTAACAATCCCGGGTTTTCAAGACACAAGATGTGGTATAGCCCTTTTAATACCGGAGCAGGATATGCAATGGGGATAAGAGCAGGAGCAGAAATGACGACTTTTGAAATGAGATTCATCGCTTTACGATGCAAGGACACAATTGCTCCTACTGGTACAATAGCTCAAGGGATAAGAACTCCTCAAATTAATGGGCAGGGAGAACTCTATGTTAAGAAATATGGAAAAGGTACTACCATAAACAGGTTGTATTCAACCTTAATGGAGAATATACGGGGAAGAGGCCCTTGCTATTTAAAAACGGAAGGGATTTCAGAGGAGCAGGAGCAAGACTTGCTGAAGGCTTATCTAAATATGGCCCCGGCCCAGACTTTAAAGTGGATAGAAAACAACTCGTCTCCATCAACAGAAAATGTTGAAATTGGAGGTACAGAACCTTATATAGTAGGTGGACATACAGCTAGCGGATATTGGGTTGATACATACAGAAGAACAACTTTAAATGGATTATTTGCAGCTGGAGATGTATCTGGTGGAAGTCCTAAAAAATATGTTACAGGGTGCTTTGCTGAAGGGGAAATTGCAGCAGAAGCAGCTTTGGATTACATAAAATCTAAGGAAATCAAAGTGCTTCAGGAAGAAGCAGTAAATAAGAAGCTTAGGGAAGTGAACAGATACTTTACAAATATAGCAGGAGAGGCTGCAATTGAAGATCTGGAACTTGAAATGCAGACAGTAATGGATGAGTATGCAGGTGGTATATCCAAGCACTACAGATATACGGAAGAAGGTCTCAGGATTGCCTCAGATAAAATTGCGGAGCTTAAGAACGCCGCAAAAGAACTGAAGGCAGAAGATACACACGATTTGTTATTTATATATGAAATACTAGACAGGCTTGAGGTTGCAAATGTGCTGATAGCACATTTGCTTGCAAGGAAAGAAACCAGATGGAAGTGTTATGAAGATAATGCAGATTACCCTGAAAGAGATGATGAGAATTGGGTAAAGTATGTAAACTCGGTATATAGAGATGGTGAGGTAAAAGTAATTCTGAGGGATATAGTGAGAAAGGATGAGGTATATGAGCATTAAAATTGATAGTGAAAAATGCATAGCTTGCGGCAAGTGCCTGAATGTTTGTCCTGGGAGCCTTATCTATAAAAACTCAGAAGGTAAGTCATATATAAGGTACGAGAAGGATTGCTGGGGGTGTACAGCTTGTCTTAAAGAATGTCCTGTCAATGCAATTCATTATTTTTTAGGGGAAGATATAGGAGGAAAAGGAGCTTATCTTTTTGTTGAAAAAAGAAAGGAAGATCTGGATTGGCACATTGTAGACAGGGAAGGTAAGGAAACTATAATCTCTACTAACAGAAAAGAATCTAACAAATATTAAGGGGGAAATAAAAAATGAAAAAAAGAGGAATAAGTCTTGTTTTAAGTGCAATTTTAGCAGTTGGGGTATTAGCAGGATGCAGCAATAAAAAACAAGATGATCTTAAAACTTTGAGAGTGGGATTTTTCCCAAATCTGACTCATTCACAGGCACTGGTTGGGAAAAACAGAGGAGATTTTCAAAATGCACTGGGTAATAATATAAATATTGAATGGAAACAGTTTAATGCTGGTTCGTCAGAAATAGAAGCTTTCCTTGCAGGCGAACTGGACTTAGGCTATATTGGGCCAGGTCCGGCTATTAACGGGTTTACCAAATCAAAAGGAGATGTTGTAATCATAGCTGGTTCTACAGATGCGGGAGCAGTGTTAGTTTCAAGAAAAGGGACATCTATTAAAACAGTAAAAGATTTAGACGGTAAGAAGGTAGCTATACCTCAGTTTGGAAACACCCAGGATCTGAGTTTGAGATATTTATTACAGGAAGCAGGGTTAAAGGATAAGGCTAAGGGCGGCACTGTAGAAATAGTTCAGGCTGAGAACCCTGATATCAAAACATTAATTGAAAAAGGAGAAATAGATGCAGCCTTGGTTCCAGAACCATGGGGAGCAAGATTAGAAAAAGAATCAGGAGCAAATTTAGTCTTGGATTACAATCAGATCTGGAGGGAAGGAAAATATCCTACAGCTGTAGTTATTGCAAGAAAAGAGTTCCTTAAGGATCACCCTGATGTAGTGGAAAAATTCCTTAAGACCCATGTAGAGCTTACAGATTATATCAATAGTAATCAAAGTGAAGCAGGAACAATAGCTAATAAAGAAATAGAAGCTCTGACTAAAAAAGCAATATCCCAAAGTATACTTGATACAGCATTTAAGAGAATTTCAGTAACTTATAATCCGGAAACTGCAGCAACAAAAGAAATGATAAATCTATCTCTAAGTGCAGGCTTTATTAAAGAAAAACCTGCTGATACCGGATTATTTGATTTAACTATTTTAAATAAGGTTTTAAAGGAAAAGGGAAAAGAAGAAGTTAAGTAATGTTTATAGGAGTGATAAAGTGAGCTTAAAGATTGAATCGGTAAGTAAAAAATTTATATCTAAAAATAAAGAAACACATACTTTGCAGGATATTGATCTTTCTTTTAATAAGGGGGAATTTATATGTCTGTTAGGGCCATCAGGCTGTGGAAAATCAACCTTGTTAAATATTATTTCCGGACTCGAGAAACCTACTGAAGGAAAAGTTTTTTTGAACGATAAGGAAGTAACTGATGTAGGAGTGGACAGGGCAGTCATGTTTCAGGAATCAGCTTTATTTCCATGGCTTAAGGTGATAGATAATGTTGAATTTGGCATGAAGATTGCAGGGGTCCCTAGGAAAGAGAGAAGAGAAAAAGCTTTAAAATATATCAAAATGGTTCATCTAAGCAAATTTCAAAATTCTTATATTCATGAATTGTCAGGCGGGATGAGACAAAGAGTTGCTTTAGCAAGGGCCCTGACTTTGGACTCACAGGTCTTATTAATGGATGAACCTTTTTCAGCCTTGGATAGCCAAACCAAAACTATACTCAGACTTGAACTTCAGAAAATATGGTGGGAAACTAAAAAAACTATAGTGTTTGTTACCCATAATGTTGAAGAAGCTGTACTTTTAGGAGACAGGGTGATAGTTATGGGGGCTAATCCAGGGAAAGTAATGAAGGATTTCAGGATACAGTTAGGAAGGCCTAGAGAAGAAGGCAGTATGGATGTAGCAAAAACTGTTGGTGAAATAATGAGTGTATTAAAAGAGGAGGTGGAGAAGGTTGCAAAAGCAGAATTCGATAGTGACTGGAGTATTAAAGAAAGTTCTGTTCTATATACTTCTGATAGTGATATGGGAACTGGTTTATAAAGTTGGAGTTGAAGGCCTGCATTTATGGAAAGCATACACATTCCCTTCTCCTGTTGATGTAGTGAAATCCATCTGGAATTTAATTAAGGATAATACCTTGGGAATAGCAGTTGCTGTAAGTTTAAAGAGGCTGATACAGGGGTATGTAGTGTCTCTGATTATTGGACTTGCTTTGGGTTTAATTATTGTAAGATACAAGTATTTGGATGAGAATTTCAGTGCGTTGATATTAGGGCTTCAGACTTTACCAAGTATCTGCTGGTTACCTTTTGCAATACTGTGGTTCGGATTAAATGAAGAATCAATTATTTTTGTAATTGCTGTAGGTTCAATATTTGCCATTGCAATGGCAACTGAAGCAGGTATAAAAAATGTCAACCCGCTGTATGTTAAGGCAGCTAAAACCATGGGAGCAAGAGGTTTCAAGCTGTATTGGAATGTAGTTATTCCAGCAGCGCTCCCTTCCATTGTTGCAGGAATGAAACAGGGGTGGTCATTTGCTTGGAGAGGGTTGATGGCAGGAGAGATGTTATCAGCAACAAAAGGTTTGGGACAAGTGCTTATGGTAGGAAGGGATTTAGCTGATATAAGTCAGGTAATGGCTGTAATGGTAATAATAATAATATTGGGTCTTACCTTTGATAAACTGATTTTTGGTAAGTTAGAAGAAAACATAAGATACAAATGTGGCTTGGATGCCAAGTTGTAGGGGGAATTAATAATGAGTGAATTATCACATCTTGATAAATTAGAGGCAGAAGCAATATACATTATTCGTGAAGTAGCTGCTGAATGTGAAAAACCTGTAATGCTGTATTCAATAGGAAAGGACAGTTCTGTTATGCTGCATCTTGCCATGAAAGCATTTTATCCTGAGAAACCACCTTTTCCTTTCATGCATATAGATACTACCTGGAAGTTTAAAGAAATGACAGAATTTCGTGACAGAAAAGCAAAAGAATTAGGAATAGAAATGATTGTTTACAAAAATGAAGAAGCCATAAAACAGGGAGTCAATCCATTTGATTATGGTTCAGCATATACAGATATCTTGAAAACACAGGCGTTGAAAGATGGATTAAAAAAATATGGTTTTACAGCAGCTTTCGGCGGTGGACGTCGTGATGAAGAAAAATCACGCGCAAAGGAAAGAATTTTTTCATTCCGTAATGAAGAACAGGCATGGGATCCTAAAAACCAGAGGCCGGAAATGTGGAAACTCTACAATACAAGGATTCATAAAGGTGAGAGTATGAGGGTTTTCCCAATCTCAAACTGGACAGAAAGGGATATATGGCAATATATTCAAAGAGAAAGTATTGATATTGTATCATTATATTTTGCAAAAGAACGTCCGGTAGTGTACAGGGATGGAAATATCATTATGGTGGATGATGACAGAATGAAATTATTGCATGGAGAAAAAATTGAAAACAAAAAAGTTCGTTTCAGAACTTTAGGCTGTTACCCACTGACAGGGGGAATGGAATCAGAAGCTGTAACTTTAGATGAAATTATTGAGGAAACGTTGAGTGCAGTATCATCTGAGAGAACCACCCGCGTTATAGATAACGAAGAAGCAGGCAGTATGGAAAGAAGAAAGAGAGAGGGGTATTTCTAAGATGAAAAGCTTATTGAAGTTTATAACATGCGGAAGTGTGGATGATGGGAAATCAACTCTCATAGGACATATTTTATATGATGCAAAGCTATTATATGCAGACCAGGAAAAAGCTTTGGAATTAGACAGCAAGGTCGGCAGCCGTGGCGGTGCAATTGATTATTCTTTATTACTGGATGGTCTCATGGCAGAACGTGAGCAGGGTATTACAATTGATGTTGCATACCGTTATTTTACAACTGATAATCGAAGCTTTATTGTAGCTGATACACCAGGTCATGAAGAATATACAAGAAATATGGCAGTCGGTGCATCCTTTGCAGATCTTGCCATCATTCTTATAGATGCAAAGCAAGGGGTACTTGTTCAAACAAAGAGACATGCAAGAATTTGTTCTTTAATGGGTATCAAATATTTTGTGTTTGCTGTTAATAAGATGGATTTAATAGGATATGATCAGGAAAGATTCCTGAAAATTCAAGAGGAAATTAAAAAACTGGAGAAAGAGCTTTCTCTGGAAAATGTAGAAATCATTCCATTATCAGCTACAGAGGGGGATAATGTCACTAAGAAATCAGAAAATATACCATGGTATAAAGGAGAACCTCTTTTAACTTATCTTGAAAATGTAGATATTGAAGGTACTTCTGATGAGGATGGTTTCTATATGTCAGTACAGAGAGTATGCAGGCCAGACCATACATTCAGAGGCTTTCAGGGGCAGATTGAAGCTGGCAGCATTGCTGTAGGGGACGAAGTAACTACATTACCAAGCTATGAAAAAGCATTAGTAAAAAGTATTTATATAACAGATAAAAATGTTCAAAGTGCTGCAAAAGGCCATCCTGTTACAATACAGCTTAATAAGGAAGTGGATGTTTCCAGAGGCTGCGTGATTACAAAGGATACAAAGTTTTCAACCAGCAGGCTATTTACTGCAGCCATACTGTGGATGGATGACTCTGAGTTAACACCAGGTAAAAATTATTTTGTAAAATTGGGAACTAAGCTGCTTCCAGGTGTTGTTACGGAAGTGAAATATAAAATTGATGTGAACACAGGGGAACATTTACCAACTGGATTTCTTAAGAAAAATGAAATTGCAGTATGTGATATTTCACTTTCTGAAAAGATTGCAGTAGACAAATTTAATTCTCACAAGACCCTTGGAGAATTTATTCTCATTGACCGAATCACTAATATGACATCAGCCTGTGGTGTTCTAGAAAGCGTTTCTGGCAATGAGAACAATAAGAATATTGATTTTACATTCCAGTTTAATGGTTTGAAAGCAAGGGGCGATGTATTTGAAGAGTTTTACTATAATACAGAAAGTTTATCTTTATCAAAATACAAATCAGCAGAACATACTTATACAGCAGGAGATGAAATTCCAATAAAAGGTGACAGCTATAAATATCCTGAGAATATGGATATATTAGTTCTTCGTGACTGGGTGGCAATTAAAGTGCGAGACAGCAGGATCAATGATATTCATTCAATTGACGAGTATAAGTATACGGGAGTTCCAATTGTTAATGGAAGGGGATTTGCAGTAAAAGTTAATTCAAATGAAGAATTTTTGAATTTCCTTAATGAATATAGGGAAATGAGAGAAGATGGTGAAGCAGGGTTTTTGAATAAGTGGGTTAGTCTGGAAACTTATCGAAGGATAATATTTAACAATAATTATTGGGAAATCTAGGCTGAAGTATGCCAAAAGAATAAAATGATCAACAGAGAAACAGGGCATTCTGCCCTATTTCTTTTGTGTTGAAGATATAAGGATATATGTTGAATATTCATAACTTTGATTTTACTTATAGTGCATTAATTAGGTAAAATTAATATATTGATAATAATAATTTTTAGAGGTGAATTATATGGAAAGTTTAAAGAAAGTTCTCTTTAAAGAAATTGAGGAGTTTAATAAAGTTGGTCATAGATATTTAAATGGAGAAATTACCAAAGCTGATTTTAAGAAGTCTTCAGGAGGAATGGGCGTATATGCCCATCGTAAGGGAGATGAATTTATGATAAGGCTGAGAGTTTTTTCAGGGGTAATCTCAAAGGAAAATTTTAAGCTGATATATGATTTCGCAAAGAAATATAATCTTCCAGGTATTCATCTTACTACAAGACAGGCTGTTCAGCTGCATGGATTAAATATTGATGAGATATGTGAAATAATGAAGGAAGCTCTGGAAAATGGCATATATACAAGAGGAGCAGGGGGAAATTATCCAAGAAACGTATCGATTTCACCTTTGTCAGGGGTGGAAATAGGTGAGAGCTTCGATGTTACTCCGTATGCGCTGGCAGTTAACGAACATTTCGTTAAGAAAATAAACACATATAAGCTGCCAAGAAAATTAAAAGTATCCTTTTCAAGCAATAATGATGATTTGTCTCATGCAACAGTTGCTGACCTTGGTTTTGTTGCCGTAAATGAGAATGGTAAAAAGTACTTCAAAATTTTTATCGGAGGGGGACTTGGAAGAAATCCTAAGTTAGCTGCTGAAACAGGTATAATTGCTGAAGTGAATGAAGTTCTGTATCATGTAGAAGCAATAACAAGTCTGTTCATTGCTGAAGGGGATTATGGAAATCCTTCAAAAGCCCGCATAAGATATATTAAAGAAAGAATGGGTGAAGAAAACTTTATTAATTGTTACAAGGAACATCTGGAGAAGGTTAAAAAGGAAGGAAATCTTGATATTAACATAGAGGAGATCCAAATCAAAAAAGAAGGGGAAGAAAGTAGTCTTTCTCATTTGAGGCTTATTCCTCAAAAGCAGAAAGGGTTGTACAGTGTATACTTTCATCCAATCGGAGGGCAGTTGGATCTGGAAACCTATAAGAAGCTTGTTGATGAAATAGAAAATATTAAAGAAGTTCAATTAAGATTATCCATGTCAGAAGGTATGTATATAAGAAACTTAAATGCATCTGAAGCAGAAAGAATTCTTACTCTTACCCAAGGGATAGGAGGAGAAACCAGATTAGAGCAGTCAGTTGCATGTATAGGAGTTCCTACCTGTCAGATAGGGGCATTAAATGGACAGGGGACATTAAAAGACGTGATAACTGCATTCAGGGAAAAAGGAATTGATAAAGATATCCTTCCAGGCATTCATATATCAGGCTGCCATAATTCCTGCGGGGTACATGAAATAGGAATTATAGGTTTTGCAGGAAAATTAAAAAAAGTAAATAATCAACCTGCTAATGTATTTGAATTGCATATTGGGGGAGCACTTGGAGTCGGTATCTCTAAATTGGGCACTTTTTACGGAGATATACTGCAGGAAAATGTTCCGGAGTTCTTAATTAAGTTAGCTGAAAAAGTTGAGGCTTCAAATCTGGGCTTCTATGAGTGGATAGAAAAGAATGAAGATACACTTAAGGAAGTATTCCAAGAGTATTCAGTATAAAAATTACAGGTGACATTATAAAATTAAGGCTTGCTGTGCAGGCCTTAATTTTATATAGAAATATAAACTTTCAAATTAAATATAGTTAGGATAAAATTATATAAAGGTTTTAATTATGAACTTAAAACTCAGAATATTTTCGGTTAAGGAGTATCAAATGATTCAGCTGGTGGGAATTTCAAAAAATGTTTCTCAGGAAATCAGAGAAAAATTTAACATAAGAAGCAATAAGTTAAAAGAGAAAATGGGCATACTTAAGGAGTTTTGTGATGAAGTTCTGATAATAAGCACCTGCAACAGAACAGAAATTTATTTTAACTGCGATGCTTCCGGAAAAGAAATAACAGATAAAATATTTACTGCATTAGGGTGGGGTGAGAACCTGGAGCCATATACTTTCCACATAAGTGGTGAAATCGTAACTAAGCATATTATGGAACTGGCTTCAGGATTTCATTCTAAAATAATCGGGGAAGATCAGATCTTAGGGCAGATAAAAGAGGCCTATGAAGAAGCTCTTGAGATAAAAACCATACATGGTTCTCTTCAAAGGTTGTTTCAGGAGGCAATTACCTGCGGCAAGGAATTTAAAAGAGCAGCTAAATTATATGAAATTCCTGTGTCCTACTCATCCATTGCAGTCAATAAGGCATTAATAAATGGGGTTAAGGCCATTATGGTCATAGGTTACGGAGAGATGGGGAAACTGGCTGTCAGATACATTCTATCCCATAAAATAGAAAAGCTATATATTGTTGTAAGGGATAAAAACCTTCCTGAGCCAATAATGGATAAAAGAGTTGAAATAATAAATTTTGCAGAGAAAAATCAGAAAATTAGCCATGTGAGGTGCATAATAAGCTGTACATCTGCTCCACATATTGTATTGAAGGAAGAAGAACTTCCGGCTGAGGGGAATTATCTGATTTTTGACCTTGCGATTCCCAGAGATGTTGAGGAAACCATAGGGGTCAGAGATAATGCTGAATTATACGACATAGATAGAATGAGTATTCTGGATAAGGAAAACAAGCTTTTAAGAAAAGAAAGAATGGAATCAAAAAGATATATCATAAATAAATATATTGAGGAGTTCAATGAATGGTATTCATTGAGAGAGATTATACCATATATAAAAAAAATCAAAGAAACTGGAGATAAGGTATATTTGCGAAGAGTTAAAACCTATAATAATAAGGCGAGTGGAAAGGATAATAAAAAGCTTGCGGAGAAGCTTATCAGGAGTACCTCGGATTATTATGTGAACAGGGCTATAGAGGTGCTGAAAGAGGAAAAACTTAAAGGGCGTGAAGAGGAATGTCTGAGAATATTAGAGAAAATATTTATGAAAATCCAGAACTGATGTTTATTTCACTTTTCCCTTCGAGATTAAAAACAGGTATAGTCGGAGGAGGAAGGGCTGCGCTTATCAAGGGGGAGGCTTTAGCAAGCAAAGGCTGCTATGTGGAAATGCTGGCCAGGGAATTTTCAAAGGAAGTGGAGGGACTTCAGGATAGAGGTGTAAGGCTGATTACAGGAGATTATTACAGGGAATTCATATCAGATAAACATCTAGTAATTATCGCCCTGAATTCTTCAGCAGATGCAGAAAAAATCAGAGAGGATTGTGAAAGCTTAAGCAAAATATATATTGACTGCAGGAACTACAAAAGCGGTATGGGGACTGTTCCTGCCCAGGGAAGTGTCACGAACATTTCTTTTGCAGTGAATACAAAGGGAGGCAATCCTAAAGCTGCTTTGATGCTGAAAGATATCATTAGGAATAACATGGAGGAATATGATGGGTTTATAGAATTCATCAACAAGATAAGAGAAAGAACTAAAGATTTACCTGAATATAAGAATGAAATATTAGCGTTTATTGCTACAGAGGATTATAAGTCAATGTGGCAGAAGAACCTTGGAAAGGAAGTGCTTTTGCTTTTTTTTCAGCAGGAAATTGTGGAGAAGTTAACGGAGGAATTGATATGAGTTTGATAATAGCCACAAGAAAGAGCATTTTGGCTCAGGCTCAGGCAGACAGAGTTTTAGGCTTGATTAAAGAGAAACATGACCTGACAGGAGAAAAGCTTCTTATTGTAACTGAGGGAGACAGGAGACTTGATGTAACTCTGGATAAAATAGGAGGAAAGGGAGTGTTCACAAAGGAAATAGAACTTGCTCTTTTGGATTTAAGGGCTGATGCAGCTGTTCACAGTATGAAGGATGTTCCTTTTGCATTGGGAGAAGACTTTGAAATAGCTGCAATCCCTGAAAGGGAAGATGTGAGGGATGCTCTTGTTTCAAGGGATGGAACAGGATTTCACAATCTTAAGAAAGGGGCAAGGGTCGGAACCGGAAGTATAAGGCGAGCTGCTCAACTACAAGCATTGAGGAGTGATTTGGAAGTTGTGCCAATAAGGGGGAACGTTCAGACCAGAATTGAGAAGATGCAAAAGGAAAACCTTGATGGAATAATATTGGCCGCAGCAGGACTAAAACGTCTTGGATTAGAGAATGTGATAGCTGAATATTTCGATCCATCAATATTCGTTCCAGCTGTAGGTCAGGGAGCACTGGGAATCGAAATCCTTAAAAACAGTGAAAAAAAACAACTGTTTAAGGTTTTAGACAATGAAGATGTCAGGTATGCAGTAGATGCTGAAAGAAGCTTTATGAGAGTGTTGAATGGAGGATGCCATTCGCTGATAGGGGCATTTGGAAGGATTGAAAGGAATGAAATATATCTGACAGGAACCTTTGAAGTGGACGGAAAAATAGTAAAAAAAGATATCTTCGGAAATAAGGAAGATAATATAAGGCTGGGAAAAGAGCTAGCCGAGAAAATATTGAAGGGTTAAGGATGCAGTGATGGGGAAAGTATATTTAATAGGGGCTGGACCGGGAGATGAGGAACTGATCACCCTGAAGGGAAAAAGAAAACTTGAGGAGTGTACCGCTGTGCTTTATGACAGGCTTGCAGGGAACGATATTTTAAATTATTTAAATGAGGACTGTAAAGTATATTATTGCGGTAAGGAGCCAGGGAGTCATTATAAAACTCAGGAAGAGATAAACACAATGCTGGTTAAGCTGGCTAAGGAAGGCCATATTGTCGGGAGAATCAAGGGCGGAGATCCTTATGTGTTCGGCCGCGGAGGTGAAGAGGCTTTAGAATTGGTGAAGGAAGGTATAGAGTTCCAGGTTGTACCTGGAGTGACTTCAGCCACTTCAGTATTGGGTTATGCAGGAATACCAGTAACCCAAAGAGGAATGTCCCAAAGCTTTCATGTGATAACCGGAATGTCAGCCAATACCCTGAACGTGAATTGGGAAAGCATTGCTAAAGAAAAGGGTACACTAGTATTTCTCATGGGGCTGGAGAATCTGGAGAATATAGTTGAAAAGTTGGCTCAGGGTGGGAAAGATATTGAAACACCTGCGGCTGTAATCATGAGAGGGACTACAGCAAGGCAAAGAAAAGTAGTGGGAACCCTCAAAGATATTTCAGAAAAAACCAGAGAAGCAGGCTTGAAATCTCCATGTATAATTGTCACCGGAGAAGTTATCAAACTTAATGATACATTGAACTGGTATGAAAAACTTCCTTTATTCGGGGCAAACATATGCATAACACGGTCAAAAGAACAGTCAATTAAAATTAAGAATGAACTGAAGGATCTTGGAGCTGAGGTTACTGAGCTGAATTCAATAGCCTTCAGGGATATATCTTATAATTTGGAAAGGTTTTTGGATAACCTTAAGGAGTATGACCATATATTATTTACTTCTGTAAATTCAGTAAATCACTTCTTTGATTATTTAAAGAAAAAGGAATATGACATAAGAAACCTGAAGGCAAATTTCAGTGTGTTGGGGAAAGCTGTTTCAAATGCATTGAAGGATAAAGGGATAATTCCTTATAAAACAGCTGCAGCATTTACAAGCGAGGGGTTGTTTAAAGAGATAGAAAAAGACCTTAAGCAGGGAGAAAAGGTGCTTATACCAGGTTCTATGCAGGCTAAGGATTACCTTCAAAGGGAAATAGGAAGACTAGGTGTTAAAGTTGATAAGGTTTCAATATATGAAACTGTACAGGGAGTAATGAAGAATACCAGGGCTTTTCAAGAGACTGATATAGTAGTATTTACAAGCCCCACTACTGTGAATAATCTTATAAAAGCAGTGGGGGATCAGGAGATCAGAAAGAAAACCAGCATAGCCATTGGTCCTGTAACATATAAGGCTCTTGAGGAAAATGGAATTGATGCAGAGATATGCACTGAACACAGTCATGAAGGGCTTGTTGACAAAATTAATGAAGTTTGGAGGAGGATGCGGAATGATTAGAAGAGGACGAAGATTAAGAGCCAGCGGAGCAATCAGGGATCTGGTAAGGGAAACAACTTTATCATCAAAAGATTTTATTTATCCCATTTTTGTTGTGGAAGGGGAAGATATAAAGAAAGAAATCAGTTCGCTTCCGGGAAACTTTCATTACTCAATTGACAGACTGGAAGAACTGGTTAAAGAAGTTGAGGAAGCAGGGGTAAGAGGGATCATGATCTTCGGGATACCAGATAATAAGGATTCCTGCGGAAGCTCTGCATATGATGAAAATGGAATTGTTCAGAGAGCCATAAAAAGGATAAAATTACTGGGAAGTGATATTCTGGTGATTACTGATGTCTGCATGTGCGAATATACCAGCCATGGTCACTGCGGCATAATAAAAGGAGAAGATGTGGACAATGACCAAACTCTTGAGTATTTAGCCAGGATTTCTGTTTCCCATGCTAAGGCAGGCGCTGACATGATTGCACCCTCTGATATGATGGACGGAAGAATAGAAAAAATAAGAGAAGTGTTGGATAATGAGGGTTTTAAGAATGTTCCTATAATGGCCTATTCAGCAAAATATTGTTCAGCTTTTTATGGTCCTTTCAGGGAAGCTGCAAATTCAGCGCCAGAGTTTGGTGACAGGAAAACTTACCAGATGGATCCTGGAAATTTAAGGGAAGCCATCAGGGAGATAGGGGAAGATATTGAAGAGGGTGCTGACATAGTGATGGTTAAGCCGGCTCTTTCTTACCTGGATGTAATAAGAAAGGCCAGGGATACTTTTGATCACCCTATTGCAGCATATAATGTAAGCGGAGAATATGCAATGATTAAGGCAGCAGCCAAGATGGGCTGGATAGATGAGAGAAGGGCTGCCATGGAAATGCTGCTGTCAATAAAAAGGGCGGGAGCAGATATTATAGTCACTTATTATGCACTGGAAGCTTCAAAGTGGTTAGATTAGAAGTTAAAAAAGATTCCGAAGGGGGGTCTTTTTTATCGTATAGGAAAGTACATACCTTATGGGTGTGATAAGTACACTAATGGTATAATGTAAGAATATAGAAAGAAATCCATCGGAGGGATTAATTATGAAGAGCAAAGATATATTTGAGGAATCTAAAAAATATATGCCTGGGGGAGTTAACAGTCCTGTAAGGGCGTATAATGGAATGGATGCAGACCCGCCTGTCATGAAGAGCGGCAAGGGTGCTTATATTTATGATGAGGATGGAAACAAATATCTGGACTTTGTATTGGCTTGGGGACCACTTATTTTGGGGCATTGTGATGAGGATGTAACAGAAGCTATAAGCAAGACGGCAAAGGAGGCTATTGCTTTTGGAGCGCCTACTAAATCAGAGTTGAAACTTGCTAAGTTTATGTGCGAAACCTTGGATAATGTGGATATGATAAGAATGGTTAACTCAGGTACTGAAGCAACAATGAGTGCGGTGAAGTTAACAAGAGGATATACAGGAAGAAGCAAAATATTAAAGTTTTCGGGATGTTACCATGGACATTTTGAAGGATTTTTAGTTGAAGCAGGGTCAGGAGTTCTTACAGCAGGAATTGCAGGGAGTGCCGGGGTGCTAAGAGAAACTGTTGAGAATACTTTAGTTGCAGAATATAACAATATCGAAAGTGTAAGAAGGATCTTCATGGAGCATGGACAAAATATTGCAGGAGTTATAATTGAGCCAGTGGCAGGAAATATGGGAGTGATCCCAGCTGAAAAAGAATTTATGAAAGAACTAAGAATCCTTTGTGATGAATATGGGGCACTGTTGATATTCGATGAAGTAATGAGTGGTTTCAGAGTAGCATATAAAGGGGCGCAGAGCCTTTTTGATGTTAAGCCGGATGTCATAACTTATGCAAAGATAATGGGTGGTGGACTTCCTTCTGGTGCTTATGGGGGGAGGAAAGAAATTATGGAAATGCTTTCTCCTGTTGGACCTGTCTATCAAGCAGGAACCATGTCTGGAAACCCCATAGTTACGGCTGCAGGACTTACTACACTAAAGAAATTGTATAAGAATCCTGATTATTACAAACATATTGAAAAGCTTGGAAAGAGATTAGAGGATGGAATAAAAGAAGCATCAATGGAAAATGGAATTCCAGTTGTAATAAACAGAGCAGGAGGAATGTTTACACTATTTTTCACTGAAGATAAGTTTGTAGAAAGCTATGAAGATGTTAAAAAGTGTGATAAAGGAATGTTTAAAAGATATTTTTTACATATGTTGAGGAATGGAATCAATATGCCCCCATCTCAGTTTGAGGCGTTATTCCTTTCAGTAAAACATACTGACAAGGATATTGATAAGTTTATTGAAGCCTTCAGAAGCTTCAAGGGATAGGAAGAGTAAATTATTTTTAAGCGGTCAACAGCAATTTTATATATTTTTATATAAGAATAAAAATATGCTATAATTATTTTGGCTTATTAATGTTTGCAAAAATATAAAATAATTAGTTTACAAAATAAGGAGGAAATCAAATGAAAAAAGTTACAGCTGTCATTATGGCAGTGATATTCACTTTAGCAATAGCAGTGTCCTGCGGGAATAAAAATAAAGTAACTCCTTCAGAGCCGGTTACACTGAAGGTGGTTGTTCCAGATGGAATAACGGCAATTTCTATAAGCAAGCTTTTAAAAGAAACTAAGGAACTGGATAAAAATATTAATATTGAATATTCAATAGAAAAAACTACAGACAGTTTAACTGCAAAGATAATATCAAAAGAGGCAGATATTGCAATAGTACCTTCAAATTTTGCAGCCCAGGCATATAATAAAAACTTAGGGTACAAAATTGCAGCGACAGGAACATGGGGATCATTTTATGCTGTTTCTGAAGAAAAATTAAACAATATTTCAGAATTGAGGGGTAAGGAATTAACAACAATAGGAAAGGGACTTACGCCTGATATTGTATTGAGATATGTACTTAAACAAAATGGATTAGAAGCGGATAAAGATGTTAAAGTTAATTATCTTGGAGGAGCTACAGAGCTTGCACCAAATTATATAAGCGGAAAAACAAAAATTGCAGTTGTTCCTGAACCTGTGTTATCAACTATTTTAAACAAGAAGCCTGCTGCAAATATACTCCTGGATTTAAATGAAGAGTGGAAAAAGCTTAATTCATCAGAAAACGGATATCCTCAAAGTTCATTAATTGTAAAGAGTACTGTTGCAGAAAATTACAGCTCATCAATAGACAAATTTATTAACCTTTATAAAGAGAGTGCTGACTGGGTTAACACCAATCCTGATAAATTAGCAGATTATGTTCAGGAATTGGGAATAGGAGTAGATAAGACTATACTGCCTCAAGTACTAAAACGAGCAAATATAAAGTTTGTTTCAGCTGCAGATTCCAGAAAAGATTATGATATCTATTTTAAGGTTTTATTAGAAAATGCACCAAAGACAATAGGAGAAAAAGTACCTGATGATGCTGCATACTATAAAAAGTAAGAAGTACTTGTTTATAGGAATTGGGTTAATGATATCACTATGGTGGGGGTTAAGCATTATTTTAAACAATGAGATTATACTCCCATCTCCTCCAGAAACAGTTAGATCACTTAAAAGCATAGTAACTGAGGAGTTTTTTTCAGACACTTTATCAGCAACATTAAAGAGATGTGCCCTAAGCTTTGGAATATCCTTGGTTCTTGCATTAATAGCCGGGATAGCAGCAGCATTGAACAGGAAAGTTTTTCAGTTATTTATTCCTGTAACAGCAATATTAAAAGCAGTTCCTACAATTGCAATAATTGTTCTGGCACTTATTTGGCTTAATAATGAACAGGCACCTGTGTTAATAGCTTCAATTGTGATATTTCCAGTTTTTTATGAAGCTGTAATTAATGGTGTTACAGGAATAAATGGGGATATTATTTCTATGACTCAAATCTATAGAGTAAGAACAAGGGATGCTGTCAGGTATGTTTATTTACCAAACATTCTAAAAAATATTCTGGGAGTCCTTTCTTCTGTTATAGGGTTAAGTCTTAAGATGGTTATAGGTGGGGAAGTGCTTGGGCAACCAAGGCATGGTATAGGTACCAATATCCAAATTGAAAAAATGCAACTCAATACACCATCAGTGTTTGGATGGATAATAATTTTAATTACGCTTGTTTTGCTGACAGAGTATGTAATCAGGTTGTTGACTAAAAAGTGGAGGACTTTTGATTGATGAGGGACATGTATGTTAAAAATATCAGTAAGGACTTCGGGGACCTAAGGGTTTTAGATAATATTTCAATGGATTTTTTAAACGGGAAAATAACATGTATATTAGGCCCGTCTGGCTGTGGCAAGAGCACTTTTTTAAATGTAATTTCCGGGCTTGATGCTGAATATTCAGGAGAAACAGAGGGATTTGAAGGCAAGGATATAAGTTTCGTATTTCAGGAAGACAGATTAATTCCCTGGTTAAAAACAAAAGATAACATTGAGTTGGTGCTAAGGCGCAAGTATAAAAAAGAAATCAGAAAAGAACTAATACATAAGTATACCTCTATGATGGGAATTCAGGAGTATTTAGATTTTTACCCTAAGGAATTAAGCGGGGGAATGAAGCAAAGAGCAAGTCTGGCAAGGGCATTATCCTTTGGAGGAGAAATTATAATTATGGATGAACCTTTTAAGGCCCTTGATTTAAAAATAAAAAATAAACTAATGGCAGACTTTAAGAAGATTCAGCATGAGGAGAGTAAGACTGTAATTTTTGTTACTCATGATGTTGATGAATGTTTGGAATTGGGAGATTACATATACATTTTGACTGATAAGCCATCAAAAGTAAAAAATCATTTTGAAAATAAAGATGTTTCAAAAATGGATATTTTAGAATTAATTCAAAAGGATTAAACTTACTTAAGGGGTGTTAATATGCAGGTTATTAAAAAAAACGGACATGTTGAAGAATTGAATATTGTAAAAATAGAACGCAGTATAAAAAATGCGGCTACGGATATTTCCTACAATCTTAATGAATCAGATATTAATATCCTGGTGAAAGATGTTGTAAATAAGATAAAATTTATAAGAAAAGATGGAAGCAATACTTCATCCTATGAAATTCAGGCAATTATAATTGAAAAGCTGGTTCAAGATGGATTTAATCAAATAGCAGATTCATTTATAAGTTATAAAAAATAATAAGAATTTACATACTAAAACATATGCGGAGATAAGAATGGTAAAGAAACAAATCAGAGAAAATGTCATGAAAACAAGAGACAATCTGGAATCAGGCGTTAAAATGAAATATGAAAAAAGAATCACTGAAGTGCTTACAAACAGTCCGCTGTACAACTCAGCTGAAAAAATATTTATTTTTGTGGCCTTTGGAAGTGAAGTCAGCACTATGGAAATAATAGAAGATGCTTTCAATAAGGGGAAAAAAGTCTATGTTCCTAAAGTGTACAGCAGGGAGAGGATTATGAAAGCAATTCAAATCAATTCTGTCAGGGACTTAAAGCCTGGAGTTTTTGGTATTTTAGAGCCGGAATCAGGGGAAGAGTTAATAGGGGAATTGGATTTGATCATAATGCCTGGGGTTGCATTTTCAAAGAGTGGTGACAGGATAGGGTATGGTGGAGGCTTTTACGATAAGTTTCTGGAAAGTATTGGTGAAGGGGTAAAAAAGGTGGCAATAGCCTTCTCTCTTCAGGTACTGGAAAAACTGCCTCAGGAACCCTTTGACCAGAAAGTGGACTACATAATAACAGAAGAAGAAGTAATTAAGTGTAACAGTGAGGGAAAGTAAAAATTCATAGAATAAAAAGATAGTTTACATAATAACGAGGGGGTTATCTTTATGAGTAAAAACTTAGGATTAGGAACCATTGCAGTACAAGGCGGATACAAGCCCAAACCGGGAGAACCAAGAGTTCTGCCTATTTTTCAAAGCACAAGCTATATGCAGGGAGATGCGGATGAGGTAGCAGCACTTTTTAATCTGGAGAAAGAAGGACATATTTATACTAGAATAAGCAATCCTACTGTAGCTGCATTTGAAGAAAAATATGCTCAACTTCAGGGTGGAGTTGCAGCAGTAGCTACATCTTCAGGCCAGGCAGCAATATTTTATGCAATAGCAAATATTGCAAAGGCTGGAGACCATATAATATCCACATCAGCAATTTATGGAGGAACATTCAACCTGTTCAACATCAACTTAAGAAAGTTTGGGATCGAAGTAAGTTTCATTGATGCTGAAGCAAGTGAAGAAGAGATATTAGCGCTTGCCAAAGAAAATACAAAAGCTGTATATGGAGAAATGGTAGGAAATCCAGGATTGAATATTTTGGATCTGGATAAGTTTTCAAGAGTTGCTAAGAAAATAGGTGTGCCGCTGATAGTTGATAATACGGTTCCATCTCCATATTTATGCAATCCCTTTGAATTTGGAGTTGATATAGTGGTTCATTCCACAACAAAATATTCTGACGGACACGCAGTTGCAGTGGGTGGGATAATTGTAGATGGGGGAACCTTTGACTGGACAAATGGTAAGTTCCCTGAATTTACTGAACCGGATGCAAGTTATCATGGAATAATTTACACTGAGACTTTTGGCAAAGCTGCTTATGCGGTTAAAGCAAGAGTAACATTATTAAGAGATTTAGGAGCAGCTCCTAGTCCGTTTAATGCTTTTTTAACCAACTTAGGACTGGAAACCCTTCATTTAAGGATGGAAAGACATTCCTTAAATGCATTGAGACTGGCACAATTTCTTTCAAAACATCCGAAGATAGAGTGGGTTAACTATCCTTACTTAGAAGGAAGTTCTCAATATGAAAGAGCAAAAAAATATCTTAAGGGTGGAGCCAGCGGAGTTCTGACTTTTGGAATCAAGGGTGGATTAGAAGCTGGAAAGAAGCTTATAAGCAGCCTGAAAGTTGCATCTCACGTAGTTAACTTAGGTGATGCAAGAACATACATACTGCACCCTGCAAGTACAACACATGCTCAACTTACAGAGGAAGAACAAAAAGCCAGTGGAGTAAGTCCTGACCTTTTAAGGGTTTCAATAGGAATTGAAGACACTGAAGATATAATCAGTGATTTTGAACAGGCTTTAAATGAAATATAAGTTTGATGAATTTTCTTAAAAAAGTCCCCCGGAATTATGAATCATTCCGGGGGTTAATTTATTATATCAGCTTATCAGCAACTTCTTTAGTGATTCTGTCGATGAATGTATTTAAAGGAACAGCGCCTTCTTCACCATTTTTTCTGCTTCTTACAGATACTGCCTTGTCAGCTTCTTCTTTTTCTCCTACTATCAGGATATAAGGAGCCCTCTCAAGTCTCGCTTCTCTTATTTTATAGCCTATTTTTTCAGCTCTGTAATCAGCTTCAGCTCTTATACCTTTATTTTTCAAGCTTTTTACTACTTCATCAGCATAGTCATTATATTTATCAGAAATAGGAAGTATTTTAGCCTGAACAGGAGAAAGCCATGTTGGCAGAGCACCTGCATACTTCTCTATTAACATTGCTAAAGTTCTTTCATAGCAGCCTATGGAACTTCTGTGGATTATTAAAGGAAGCTTTTTGTTTCCGTCCTTGTCTATGTAAGTCATTCCAAATCTTTCAGCTAAGGCAAAATCTATCTGAATAGTTATGATAGTGTCCTCTTTCCCGTGTACATTTTTAAATTGAATATCAAGTTTAGGACCGTAGAAAGCAGCTTCACCCTCAGCTTCATAGAAGTCTATACTAAGGTGGTTCAGGATGTTTCTCATTGTATTCTGAGTTGCTTCCCAAGCATCAGGGTTATCAATGTATTTTTCTTTATTATTTGGATCCCACTTTGAAAATCTGTATGTGATATCATCCTGAATTCCAAGTGTAGTCATCAAATATTTCAATAAATCTATTGCAGCTTTAAATTCTTCTTCCAATTGTTCAGGTGTACAAACTATATGACCGTCAGATAAAGTAAATTGTCTTACCCTTATTAAACCGTGCATTTCACCAGAAGCTTCATTTCTGAATAAAGTGGAAGTTTCACCATATCTGATAGGAAGATCCCTGTAGCTGTGCTGTTCTGCATTGTAAATTGTAAATTGGAAAGGACAAGTCATAGGCCTCAAAGCAAAAACTTCATCATCCTTCTCTTCATCACCAAGTACAAACATGCCGTCTCTGTAATGATCCCAGTGTCCTGAAACTTTATAAAGATCACTTTTAGCCATTAAAGGAGTTTTTGTCAATAAGTAGCCTCTTCTTTCTTCTTCATCTTCAACCCATCTTTGAAGAACCTGGATGATTTTAGCGCCCTTTGGCATTAATAATGGAAGGCCCTGGCCCACCTTTTCATTAGTTGTGAAAATCCCAAGTTCCCTTCCTAATTTGTTATGGTCCCTTTTCTTAGCTTCTTCAAGAGCTTCAATGTAAGCATCTAATTCAGATTTTTTAGGGAATGAAGTACCATAAATTCTGGAAAGCATTTTGTTTTTCTCGTCACCTTTCCAGTATGCTCCTGCAGATCTTATAAGTTTTACAGCCTTTATAGCTTTCACAGACATTAGATGAGGACCTGCACATAAATCAACAAATTCACCCTGGCGGTAGAAAGAGATGACTGCATCTTCAGGAAGATCATTTATCAATTCCACTTTATAAGGTTCATTTTTTTCTTCCATCAATTTTAAAGCTTCAGCTCTTGGGAGTTCAAATCTTTGGATTTCAGGATTTTCCTTCACAATCTTAGCTATTTCCTTTTCGATCTTGTCTAAATCATCCTGAGAGAAGTTATTCTCTTTATCAAAATCGTAATAGAACCCATTCTCGATAGATGGTCCTATGGCAAGTTTTGCTTCAGAAAATAATCTTTTTACTGCCTGAGCAAGGATATGGGAAGTAGTATGCCTGAATGCATCTTTCCCTTCCTTTGAGTCAAAAGTGCATATAGCAAGTTCGCAATCTTCATTAACAACATAGCGTAAATCAACAACATTTCCATTAACTATACCACAGCAGGCAACTCTGGATAATCCTTCACTTATAGCTTTAGCTATTTCAAAGACTGAAAGTCCTGCTTCAAATTCCTTCACGGATCCATCTTTTAAAGTAATCTTAACCATTAATAAAATCTCCTTTAACTAAGTATTTTAAATTAAAAACAAAAAAACCCTCATCCCAATACAAATAAAAGGGACGAGAGTATATTCCCGTGGTTCCACCCAAATTGCTAAAAATATAGCCGCTTAAGAAAAATCGTAACGTGATTGCACGGACTGTATTAAAGTCACTCAGAGGTGGTCTTCAGCTGAAATCAATTTAAAAATACTTACACCATATGTATTTTCTCTCTGAAAATATCCTAAAGCTTACTGTTCTCTTCAACGTTTTGTTTTACTGTTTTTTATTATTATAATTTTAAAAAATATATATGTCAATAGAGTATGTTTTGGAGTGGTATGAAACAGAATATGTTCAGGTTATAAATTCATCAAAAAGGCGGAGAGAAATCAGGAGCATATAGTAAGTTGATAGAATGACTTAACTCCGCCTTCTTTTATTTATCAATAACCCATATAGGATTATAAGTATCTTTTTCATCTATTACAGATAAATGTGTACTTAGATATCTTATGCCAAGTTCTTTTTGGTAAGCGCTTAAAAAACCAGAAAAACCGACATTGGTTGCGTAAGGGGATGGGGAAAAGGGGATGCCTGTAATTTTTTCCATAAGGTTGATTGTTGAGAATAGTTTGTAATTCTTTTTAATTTCTTTTAGAGCAAGTTTGGTTTCTGATAATAACATTTCATCTAAATTCATTTTTACCTCCTGATTTTTGTTTTACAATTATAATATATTATTTATATTTATATTTATGAAAATGTGTTCATATAAATATGGGAGATAATATAAATTTATTTTTGCTATTACATCAAATAAATACATATAGTATTTAGAAAGACATAAATAACATTAATATTTGACAAAAATTATTAAGTTTTTCAGATGAATGTTGAAGAATATTAGTGGATAAAAAATCAGCAGTTATCATTATGAGGATTCTTTATAGAGGTATACTATAAAAATATATTGATTTTTTTGTAAATGGATGTATAATATTATTTATGATGCAGGTGTGGCGGAATTGGCAGACGCACTAGACTTAGGATCTAGCGCTACGGCGTGGGGGTTCGACTCCCTTCACCTGCACCAATTTTATGCGGAAGTGACTCAATGGTAGAGTGTCACCTTGCCAAGGTGAAAGTTGCGGGTTCGAATCCCGTCTTCCGCTCCAAAAAAAGAACAGCGTATACGCTGTTCTTTTTTATTTACCCGAGTTAAGAGGCAGCCTTTTCACTAAATGTTTTTTCATGATAATTTTAATATAAGCTGCTCTAATTTTAAGTCTTCCAACATCTCGGAAGTATAAAAATAATTTCCCATCAAACAGAAAATAATATCATCTTTAATGAAGCCTTCTTTATAAAGTTTCATGCTTTTTCTCAATCTTTTTAGAGAATTGCTGGTTATATTTAATAAGGATGAAATTTCTTGAATGCTATAATAATCCTTTATAAGAAATGATAAAAGTTTGTTTTGAAGTTCCAGTTTATAAGTCAGATCCGCTTCTTCACATTTATGAGGACCATTCCTGCCACGATGATGTTCTGGACATAAATATTTGTAATTCAGCGGAAAATCCAACCCTCCTTGGCTTCTGTGAACAATGTGATGAATATCAGCCTCTTTACCACAAATCTCACAATAATACAATAACTTTAATCCTCCTTAAAATTGTAAAGTCTATACTTATATTATATGATAATGGCTGAAAAAGTTCAATTACAAATATTTGGAATATTTGTAATTGTTCAATAAAAAAAGCTTATGTCACTTGATAGAATAGTATAAAATACTATATAATTAAGATGTACTTATTTATTGGAGGGGATATATATATGAGGCTGGCATATGATTCGAGTGACTATTGGAAAACACTGATTGTAAGAAGCAAAACATTAAGAGGTCAAATGTTTATGGATGAGCAGATTACCGAAAAAACCGTTTACATCCATGGTCTTATATTTTGCAGAAATTCAGGGATAGAGAATTTATGGGCACCGGTACCTTCTTCTAAATTTTTAATAGGGTATATACAATATTCTTTTTTACAGGAGGCTTTTTATAAATGGTCATTTTTAGGTCGTAGGAATGGAGAAACCTCATCAGCTGCCATATTAAGCAAACCAACAGAGGAAATAATAAATCTGGCAGTTAAGGAAAAGAAAATATCTAAAGAAGAAGAAAAAAATATGAAAAGGCACATGGAAATGATAAAAAGATGCTGGGGACTTTCGGCTGATGAAATTATGAGAGAACTTAAGAAGTTTGCAAGAGACTTTAATAAGACTTGGGTCGGAAATAATACTGAGTTCTTATATCTTAAGGTTTTTTCAAATGCTGAAGAATTAGCTGATTTTGTAATTGAAACAGCGAATATGACGAGCTTGGGAGAGAATTTCCAAAAGGAATTGGGAGTAGATGAGGAAGGTTTAAGAAAAATATGTATGAATGCACATAAAGATAAAACCAGTGAGAAAATGTTAAAAGATATCTTATCAAAAAAACTCACAGAAATATTATAATGTTAAATTGTATATTGACAATTCATGTTTTAATTTATATAATAAATTTTGTAAGTGCATCCTTAAAGGATTCTTTCAGGAATAAATGCACTGTATTTTTTTGGGGTATCGCCAAGCGGTAAGGCAACGGACTCTGACTCCGTTATCCGAAGGTTCGAATCCTTCTACCCCAGCCAATCAAAGCAAGTGATATCAACGGTTATAGAAATCGTTGATTTTTTTATTTTCACGAAAAATATGAAATTGGATACTATTTGGGTACTACAGATATATAAGGATACGAGAAAACATAGCAGAATACAATAAATAGACAGGTGGTTAATTTTACCGTCTATTTTTTTATAAATAATATGCAGATAAAATTGCTAAATAATAGTATCAATGTAAAGGATATAGATTTAGATGATGTTGTTGAAAAATTACCAAATGATTATAAATCTTTGACTGGACAAAGTATAGAAACAAAAAGAATCCCAGGCCAAGTGAGGAGCAGATCACTCACCAAGTTACTGAGATTCCAAGACTTATTGCTTAATGCCCAGTTTGAATAGCAAGGAGCGAATCACTTGCCTCACTTAAGCACCATAATAATAATGCATTCTTTTATAGTTGGATTTTACATCACCATAATAAAAAATACAACCCTAAAAGCTCAGATACTTTTTACTGATAAAATGCGTAGTACCCAATGGGTACTACAGATATAAGAGCATAAGAAAACACAGAGTAAACTGGAAAATAAATAGTGGGATGCATATTAATAGAGAAGTTTGTTCATAATAAAAGTGTCAAGTAAAAATCAAAAAAACTTGACGCTTTTGTTTTTTAAATCATATAATTTAATTAGGAAGAAGGTGATATTTTTGAATTATCAACTTGAAGTAAGAAGAAAGATAGAAGAATATCCTGTTA